>JADZEM010000150.1 GCA_020850535.1 Chloroflexota bacterium | reverse complement strand
CGCCTACAGTCACGCCGTCGCTGCGCGACGGCCGCCGGGAACGGCCGGCACTGGTGCGACTGGCGCGTCGCGCAGCGACTGCAGGATGGTAGGCGGGGCTTTCAAGCCCCGACGCGGCGGCACGACGACATCAACATACGATCGCCCTGACTCGCCCCTGCCACTGCTGGTCAGTGGGCACATCGGTGGCCTACCATGCCGGCTGCCGGCCCGTGTGACGGATGCCGGCCGGCCAGCCGGGCACGCTCCGCGCGAGCGTCTCGGCACTTGTAGGAGGATCTCTCCGTGAGGATCAACACCGCCAAGCAGAAGATGCTCGAAGGCAAGCCAGCGTACGGCTACGCCATCGGCCTGGGCTCGATGGTGGCCGCCGAGGCTCTGGCGAACTGCGGCATCGACTTCATCCTGCTGGACCGGCAGCACGGCTCGTGGGGCGAGGACTCGGCCATCGCCGCGCTCGTCGCCATGCACGGCGGCACCGCCACACCGATGGCCCGGGTGTCCAAGAACGACTACACCATGATCGGCCGGCTGCTCGACGAGGGCTGCATGGGCATCATCGTGCCGATGGTCCACACGCCCGAGGACGCGAAGGCCGCCGCCGACGCCTGCCGTCTGCCTCCCACCGGCAGCCGCTCGTGGGGCTGGGGCCGCGCCAGCATCTGGGGGCCGACCTACCCCGACCTCGTGAACGACCAGATCTTCGTGGCGGTCCAGATCGAGAGCCGGCTGGCGGTCGAGAACGTCGAGGCGATCATGGCCACGCCCGGCGTGGACGGCTGCTGGACCGGTCCTGGCGACATGGCCCTCTCGATGGGCGTCGATCCGCGCAAGGCCGCCGAGAGCGACGAGCACTGCCGCGCCCTGGAGAAGATCGTCCAGGCGTGCAAGAACACCGGCAAGATCCCCGGCATCGCCTGCGCCAGCCCGGAGGACGCGGTCCGGCGCTGGGAGCAGGGCTTCCAGTTCAACGTGGCGGCCGGCGACGGCGGCCTGATGATGAAGGCGGCCCGGGAAGGCCTGCAGGTCATGGGTCTGGCGTAGGGAGCGATCGGGTGTCAGCGGTCAGCCGTCAGCGGGAGTCTCCTGAGAGCTGCTCGCCGACATCTGACTGCTGAAACCTGAAGGCCAGCATGGCTGCGATCTCGGCCCGCGAGAAGGTTGTCGAGCGGCTCGTCTCCTGGATCTGGGAGCAGCAAGCCGTCGTCGGCCCACTGCCCGCCGACGACGGCCATCAGTATCAGGTCGTCTTTCGCGGGCGGCCCTGGGGCCAGGAGCGGCGGCCAGACTTTCAGGGCGCGCTGCTGGCCCGTGACGACGGGCTGCTGCTCCGCGGCGACATCGAGCTGCACGTTCGGGCATCGGACTGGCAGCGCCACGGGCACAGCCGCGACGAGGCGTACAACTCGGCCATCTGCCAGGTCGCCCTCTGGCGCGACGAGACGCCCGTCGTTCGGCGGCAGGACGGCGCGGCGATCCCAACCCTCGAGCTGGTGACCCGGCTGGCCGCGCCGCTCTCCGAATTGGAGCGACGGGCGGGCCTGGACACCGCCCCGCGTCCCCGCCCGCCGGAGCTGCCGTGCGTGCGCTCCGAGGACGATCTCGTCCGGCTGCTCGATCGGGCTGGCGTGGCGCGCTTTCTCGAGCATGCCGCCGGCTTCGAGGGTGACCTCGCGGCGCTGCCGGCCGAGGAGGTGCTCTACCGTGGCGCACTGCGGGCCATGGGGTACACGGCGAACACGGTCGGCTTCGAGCAGCTTGGCGCGGTGCTGCCGCTCGCAACCCTGCAGTCAGCGGCGAGCGGGCGCGGAGCGGCGCGGCTCGTCAGCCTCCAGGCGACGATGCTCGGGATGGCGGGGCTGCTCCCCAGCCAGCGCGGCATCGCGGCGGACGCGGCCTGGGCCAGCGAGCTGGAGGCTGCCTGGAGCCAGCACGCGAGCGCCCTGCCGGCCCCGCTGGGGAACGGGGTGTGGCGGTCATGGCGCGTGCGGCCGGAGAACGTGCCCGTCCGCCGCGCGGCCGGCATGAGCGTGCTGGCAGCAGCGTGGACCGACGGCGATCCGCTCGGCCACGTCCTCGGGGATCTGGACACCGCCCAGCGGTCCGGGCGGACCGGGCCGCTGGCGGCGCGCTGGGTGGCGCGCGTCCCCGACGACGCCTTCTGGGCCACCCATCACGATTTCGGGCGGCCGCTCAAGGAGCCGCAGCCGTGGCTCGTCGGTGCAGGGCGGGCCGGCGAGGTCGTGGTCAACGTCGTGCTGCCGTTCGCCTACGCGCTCGGGCAGGCGCGCGGAGACCAGCCGCTCGCGGAGCGGGCGCTCGGACTGTATCGGCAGTACCCGTCCGGGCCGCCGAACCGGGTGGTACGTGAGATGGCCGTCCAGGTCGGCGGAGCGGCCGGGCCGAAGCTGGCACGGGGCGCATGCCGGCAGCAGGGGCTGATCCACCTGTACAAGCACTGGTGCGACAGCCGAGACTGCCAGCGCTGCGCGGCCGGCCCGGGCTGACGTCGAAAGGCTGGGGCGCTGGTATGCCGCTCGATGGTCCCGTTTCTGATCGTGAGAGCGTGGCCGCCATCGGCCGCCACGGACGGCAGACCGTTGCTCCCACTGTCGGCATTGTTCGCGGCTGCCAGCGTGAACGTGCCGCCGCCCAGGTCGATGATGTCATCCTGCCCGTTGCTGTTCGCGGCGGCAATCGCCGAATCGTGAGCCGCTCAAGGATACGGAGGGCTCACGGTTTGCACGGAATTGGCACCTCGCTTGCACGTAGCAACTGCGACCTACAGCACGCCGATCAATGGGGAGCGCCGTGCTGTTGGTCGCATTTGCTACACGGCGCCGAGGGGCCTGCCGGGAGGGCTGTGGTACACTTGGCGAAGCGTCACACCCCACCCGAGGTACGGTCCCATTATCCCCGACAACCCCAACTGGCACCGTTCCAAAGGATGGTGTCCCTTCTACCGCGAGCGCTGGGCGATTGGGCAGGAGTCCGATGGCCAGGGTGGGCGACTGCTGTACCAGATCATCTGCCTGCAGAACACGCCACCCGAGTCGGAGCCTGAGCAGGCCGAGTGCATGAAGGCGCGGACCAGTTGCTGGCGGAACCAGCCGCAGCGGAAGACGTCGCGGAAGAAGACGGCCGCCGGGTCAGCCTGACTCCTCATGCCTGTCACCGTCGCCTTTCTGGGTGACACCCTCCTCGGCGGTCTGGCCGAGCCGATCCTCCGTCAGCGCGGCTCCTGCCGTCCGATCAGCTTCGCGATGCGGACCCAGGCCAGCGTGTTGTTCAGCAGCGGCCCGTGCCCGAGCGGCACCCCCAGACCGCCCCCGCCGAGCATCACCACGTTGGCGTTGTCCAGCACGTGCCAGTCGCGCTCGTGGGGCGGCGCGATGACCGCGTCGGCGGCGGTGACCACGACATCGTTCTGGTCCGCCAGCGTCAGCAAGCTGACCCCACGCGAGCGCAGCCGCTCGGCCAGCCGCTCCACCGAGGCGCGGTGCAGTGGATCGCTGCCGCGCGCCACCAGCTCCTGGACGCTGGACCCGCTCGGCAGCAACGCCCCAAGCCCCAACGCCCCGAGCAGGTCGCCCTCCAACCCGAGATCGGCCCCGAACAGCGGCGCCGCCAGCGTCGAGAGCGAGCCGATCCGTCCCTGCCAGCGGTCCGGCTCCCCGAACAGCAGTGCGCCGGCCGCCTCGAAGAGGGCCACGCCGCCCAGGCTGTACCCGACCAGGTGGTAGACCGTGTCGTCCGGCAGGGCCGAGCGATACCAGCGCAGTGTGCGGCCGATGTGGGCCGTCGTCTCGGCCAGGCTGGCCTCGCAGTGCTCGATCTCGTAGCGGACCGGCCGCCAGCCCTCGGCGTCCTGGCGCGTCTGGTAGCTGGCCTCCAGGAAGTCGCCCTGGTCGTAGCCGTGGTTCGTGACGAGGTAGCGCAGGAAGCCGCCGAAGCGATCGAGCGCCTCGCCGCTGCGGCTGAGCATGCCGGCCGCCAGCACGATCTTCTTGCGACCGCGCGTGCTGATGCGGCGGCCTGTCTGCCAGTCCTCGACCCAGGCGGCGGCCCGGTTGTCCACGTCGCGGCTCCCCGGTAGGCTGGTGCTGTTCCAGACAACGTGCAGGGGCATGCCCCTGGGAGCGCGGCCGACACGCCCCCACAGTTCCCTGGAACGTCGAATGCTTCTGCACTGGGAGCAGCGCACCCAGAGCACGTTGCCCCCTGCCGGATTATACGGAGCGGCCCACATCCCTCAACCCCCGGCCCTCGCCCCTCGCCCCTCGCCCCTCGCCCCTCGCCCCTCGCCCCTCGATCCACGATCCTCGCCCCTCGCCCCTCGCCCCTCGCCCCTCGCCCCTCGATCCACGACCCTCGCTCACCGCGCCGTCGCCGGGCCGGCCAGCAAGGTCACGTGCTCGCGGTAGCCGATCCTCCGGTACGCCGCCTGCGCCGCGACGTTGCTCTCGCGCACGTCCAGCACCACCACCGCGAAGCCCTGGGCAAACAACCGGGCCGTCAGGGCGGCCGTCACCGCGCCGGCCAGCCCTCGACCGCGCCATGCTGGCTCGACCAGGACTCCCTGCACGACCGCCAGCCCGTCGTCCGGAGCCGCCAGCGTGTGCTCGGCCACGGCCACCAGCCGGCTGCCGTCCCGCACACCGACATACTGGTAGCCCTGACGCAGACGGCTCGGCAGAAACCGACTCTCGGGCCAGTGCGCGTAGAGCGCCACCAGCGCGCCGGCGTCGTCCAGGGTCAGCGACTCGACGAGATCGGCTTCCGGCGGCACGCACAGGGTGTCCGGAGTGACCTGCATCCGCACGATGGCGTCGAGCCACTCGAACGCGAAACGCGCGGTCACCAGCTCGACTGCTGTCGGCAGCGTCCGCACAAATGCCCGCCCCGGCAGCACCGCCGATTGCAGCATCCGTTCGAGCGCCGCCGTCTCGCCGAACGCCTGCAGGCCGCCGCCCCAGGCCGGATGATCGAGCGTCCAGAGCCCGGCCGCCCCGCCGCCCAGCGGCGAGCCGGGCCGCTCGTCGGCCGGCCGGTCTCGGAGCGGTGGCTCGCAGCCCTGCACCCAGAGCCGCACGTACGGCCACTCGCGCGGCCCGAGCGTGCACAACGGCCAGGCCCAGAGCGGCCGATCCTGCCGCAGATAGACGCGGGCCTGGGTCGCATCGGCGATCAGTCGCACGGCGTCAACGCCCGCCCCTGGCCGTCGGCCCGCCCCTGGCTATCCGTCCGGCCATGCTCGTACGCAGCCACACGTGCCGGCTCCATTGCCTGCTGGTGCATCCCCATCGGTGCATCCTCACCGCCCGGCGGCGAGGATACCACGGCCGTAGAGAGCGTTTTCCACCTGACCGCTCTCCCCTTAGGAATCGCCGAGAAATAAGTGTCGCATTGTGATGGCAGTGTGACGGGCGGCAGGGGCGGCGCGAGCTAGACTATCGGGCGATGGAGCCATTGGAGGCAATCAAGCGGCGCTTCGAGCTGCT
>JADZEM010000149.1 GCA_020850535.1 Chloroflexota bacterium | reverse complement strand
GTGTGACCTAACCCATAACCTTGCCGCAGCGGCAAGGTTATGGGTGCAGCGGCAGGCACAATGATCACCGGAGCGGTCGGCTCAGGGTTGCCAGCCGAGCTCCCGGAGCGCCTCGTGCCAGGCCGCGCGGGCCGGTTTGCTGCGGATGGAGACCGGATCGCTGAGGAGCAGGGAGACGCGGCGGGCGCTGGGGTAGCGCCCTTCGGCATGCACGCGGTAGGTCGCGCGATGGACCTCGTCGCGCACCCGCGCTCGGGTCTCGCTGCCGCGTGCTCGCTGGTAGCTCAGGTGACGCTCAGAGATGGCCCGGCAGAGATCGGGCAGGTGATGACGCAGGTAGAGGGCCGTGTCGCCCAAGCGCTGGGCCACCTCTCGCAGCGACGGGGGCGGCTGCTCGTCGGAGGCCAGGACCGCTTCGAGGTCGCGCTGCATCGTCAGGCGATGCAGCGGTGGCCGAAGGCGCCAGGGGTTCGGCGGTCCCTCGGGGACGATGCGTAGCCCGTCGTGCGGCGGGTCCGCCGAGCCGGGGTCACCCAGGAAGAAGCGGAGGGGCGTCGTCCCGAGGGCGCAGCAGACCTGGAGGAGCCGCTCCAGTGAGGGCCGCATCGTGCCCGGATGCCAGTTGTCGGGTGCCCCCGTCGTCAGCCCGAGCCGACGCGCCCAGGCGCTTCGGTTGCCGCCGGTGACCTGTTCCACGGATGCCGCGAGGGTGCGGGTGATCTGCTCGCGGCGCGGCGGGGTGGCCAGGCGCGGCGCGGCCGCGATCAACTCGCCGACGGCGTGCACGATCCAGGTCTGGGCCTGGAGGGCGTTGTGGGCGAGCGCCTCGTCGCTGGCGAGATCGACGTCCTGGGCACCGCCGAGCCAGCGTCGGCAGCGCGCGCAGTGGCCGGGCCGTGAGCGTGAGCCCAGTGGCGGCGACGGACGACCGCAGCCGGGGTGCGCGCAGATCGTCCGGAGGCGGCGGCGATGGCGGGGGCAGGCGGTGACCGGCTGCAGGGTCCAGAGCAGCGGCTCGCCGACCGGCTGCCCGGCCTGGCGTCGAGTCTCGTAGCAGGCCGAGCACCAGGCGTGGGACGGTCGCTGGAGATGGTAGGCTGGCAGCACCTCGGCCCAGGGCAACAGGGTCAGGAATCGGAGGTCGCGCCGCCCGGTCAGGTGCTCCAGTACCCGCACCAGGTTGGCGGCCAGGGTTTGTGTGCCGTTCAGGGCGCGCGTCTCGTTGCGCCAGAAGGCCGAGAGCAGGTTGGGGTCGAGGGTCGTCGCCAGGTGGGGGCGTCCGAGCAGCGGCAGGATCTCGTGGATGACGAGCTGGCGGGTGGCGACGCCGTGGGCCTCGGCGAGGCGGGCGACGTAGCCGGTCAGGCTCTCCGTGTCCGGCGTCCCGATCCCGAGCGGCTCCAGGTGGAAGAGGCGGCTGCGCGGCGGGATCGTCGGGCGCGCCAGGTCCCAGGTGAGGTAGACCACCGGTGCATCAGTGACCATGCTCGCCCCTCCCCGCGCCAACCGGATCCTGCGCACCGACCGGGTCGCGCGTCGGTCGCCGCTGGCCGGGGCGATCGGACGGCCGCCGGGCCGTCGGCATCGTCGGTGAGCCAGACGCGGGCGTGGTGGTTTCCGCCGTTGCCAGCCCGAGCAGCCGACGCAGCTCGCCCTGCCCCCGGTCGCCATTGGCCAGCGCCGCCTCACCCTCCGCGATCTCGCGGGCCAGACTCAGCAGCTTACGGGGCGGCTCGGCATGCCGCTCCAGGCGCCGGCGGGTCAGGGTAGTCTCCCCCGCCTCCAAGGCCGCCGCCAGCGCCCGCGTGAGCCAACTCTTGAGCACCCCCACGCAGCCGACCGACCGCTCGTAGAACTCCTCCCAGCGCCCGACCAGATCCGGCTCCCTCGCCAGCGGCAGGTGCCGCTGGAAGGTCAACAGCACGCTCTTGAAGGCCCGGCGGTCCTCGGCCAACTCGGGACGGTAGCGCCCGAAGTGGATCTCGACGCTCCGCCGGCTCAACTGGGCGCTCAGGTCGGCCAGGCCCAGCAGCTCGTAGGTCCCGACCAGCACGTGGACGGCGCCGGTCAGCGCGGCCATCGATTTGAGCGTGTCCATCTGGTCGAGCAGGCGGCGACCACTCGCCAGGCGCCGAAGGTGCTGGGCCTCGTCGACGATGACGGCGGCGACGCGCCGCTGGCGCAGGTTCTGCTCGAGCGCGCGGCGCAGCTCCGGGGCGGGTGCGGTGTGCGCCATCCGGAGATGGACGGTGGCGTCGCGGCGGACGCCCCGGGTTCCGACGTCGTGGCCGTAGCCGACGAGCCGCTCGTCGAGGGTCAGCAGCGCGCGGGTGTAGTAGTCCTTCCAACTGAACTGGCCCGACTCGGGCGCGGCCGCCTCGAGCGCGACGACCGGCATCCGGCCAGGATCGTGCTCCAGGTCGGGCAGCGCCGCTGCGAGCAGTTGCTGCTCGATCCGCCGGCGCAGGGTCGTCTTGCCGACGCCGGTCGGGCCGTAGACCAGGACCAGCGAGGCCTCGGTCGAGCCACGGAGGGCGTCCAGCAACGTCTGGTGGGCCTGGGCGAGATGGGGGTGCGCGACGACCCGAGCGGCGAAGTAGGCGAGCCGAGCCTCGGATGGTTGGGCGAGCAGCTCGGCTGGGTATCGATCGAGAGGTGGCTGCGGGAGTGGCATTTGCATCTCAGTACTCCTCGTACACGACCAGGGCCGCCTCGTCCTCGTCGAGATCGATCGCGAGGTCGTCGCCGGCCATCGACGCCGTCGTGTGCGCGGCGACGGGTGAAGTGGCGTCGGCATCCGCGCCCAGCCGTACTACGTCGCCGAGCGCGGCATCGCGCAGCCGCTGTTCGAGCAGTACCTCCTCCGCCTCGAGCGACGCCAGGAAGTCGGCCAGCTTGCGGGCGGTGATCGGCAGCCGCTGCCCATGGCGCTGGTGGCGGCGTCGCAGCTCGGCGCTCGCCAGCAGGATCTCCCGCTCGGAGCGGCCGGCGAACTGGGTCTGGTGCTGGGAGATGCAGCGGACCCAGCGGCCCTTGACGAAGGCGTAGGCCAGCCCGGCGTCGAACGGGTCGTAGCGCACCGGCAGGCGGGTGCCCTCCGCGGCCGGGTCGAGGAACGCCTCGGACCAGTAGTAGAGGTGGTGGATCTTGACGCCCAGGCGGGGCTGCAGCTTGGCCGTGCCCTTCTGGGTGCTGGGCAGGGTCAGCAGCCGGAAGTCCTCGTCGTAGGCGATCTGCCGCCACGGTCGCTGGCCACCCCGGCGCAGCCCGGCCTCGAACGCCTCGCGCGGCGTTTGCCCCAGGGCCGGATGCTCGAGCGTGTCGTAGACCTCGTACGCCCACTCGCAGACGCGGGCGAAGAGCTGGTCGAGGGTCCAGCAGGCCTGGGCCTTCGGATCGGTCCCCTTGGTGACCTGCCGCGCCTGGCGGAGCACCTGGGTGTTGCCGAGCAGGGTATGGACGAAGCGGCTGTTGGTGGTGCCGAACAGCCGCTCGCAGATCGAGCCGAACCGCGGTTGGCTGGCCGGGCGGGTCTTCTTGGTGCACTCGTAGCGCGCCAGCAACGTCTCGAAGTAGACGCTGCCGAACTCGGAACCCCCATCCACGACCAGGGTCTGCGGCAGCCGCTGGTGGCGGCGGACGCACTCCCGCAGGACCAGCATGCAGGCCCGGTAGCTCGGCGGGTCGAACCCGAGCGCGACCGCCAGCAGCCGCCGCGAGTAGGCGTCGGTCAGGAACGTCGCCCACGGTCGCCCGAGGCCGTGCCCGGTGCGCGAGCAGACCAGCTCGACGTCGAGCTGGGTATGGTCGAGGTGGCCGATCTCGAACGGGCGGTCGCCGTGCCGGGGGGTGGTCAGGGCGAGCTCCCAGTAGAACGGGGCCGCCTGCGCCGCCGCGCGTGGACCCTGGCGCTTGCCGACCTGCTCGACGCGCGGGCGGCGGTCGACCGCCCGGGTGAACGTCTTGTAGCTGGGCGCCACGATCCCCTGCGCCTCGCAGGCCCGGACCAGCGACGCGTAGACTTCGAAGCAGCGCTTCTGCTTGAGCGTCTCATACTCGTCGGCGATGAACGCGTCGAGCAGCGCCTGCGTCTCCGGCGGCAGCTTCGGCCGGCGGTTGCCGCTCTGGGCGCGGCGGGGCAGCAGGCCGACGTAGCCGCAGCCGTACGCCTGCTCGGCCTGACGATACTGGGCGCGCCAGTGACGGATCGTCCGGGCAGAGATCGCGCCGCCGGCCACGCCCCCACCGCCGCAGTGAGGCGCGATGCGAGCGTACCGCCGATTGGCCTCGCGGAAGTCGTCGGGGCTGGCTCGGGCCAGTTGCTCGCGCGCCGCGACACTCATGCCCACCATGCTGCCGGCCACCGCCGGCTCGTCGCTTCCAAGCGCGACGCCCTGGGCGACGTTGGTGCGGGTCGAATCGGTCGGATCGATGAGCGCCGGCTGGGCGCGAGCCTCCGCCGCATCGCGGAAGACGTGCACCCGCTCCGGCTCGGCCAGCGCGGCAGCGCGGAGGTCGACGTAGAGCCGCTCGCTGGCGATCAGGCTGTAGACGTCGTCGCTGTTGGCCTCCGTGACCTGGTCGAGCAGCTCGTCGAGGCGCAGCCCCGGCTGCCGCGTGACCAGCGCGAGGATGGTCACCGCGGCAGCCTCGCCGACCACCGGGCTCTCGGCGCGCAGGTAGTCCTCGAGGAAGAGCAGGTTGCGCTGGAAGACCCAGTCGATCTCGGCCGACGAGCGGACCCGGTAGTACAGCCCCAGCGGCTCGGCGTACCGCTCGCCCGGCGGGCAGCACCACTGACCGTCTTCGGCTCGGGCATACCGGTGCGGCATCGTGATCGCGAGCCGCTCCAGCTCTGCTTCGGTCTTCCACTCCTCCCAACCAACCGCGTCGGTGCGGAGCACGAAGTAGTCGGCGGTGTGCCGAACGCGGATCGCTCGACCGCCCCCGGTCGTGTAGGCGAGCGTGATCGGTGGCGGCTGATCGTAGACCTCCAGCGTCGCAGGATCGTGCTCGTACTCGTACAGGCCGGCCAACTCGTTGCGATGGCTCTCGGCCTGGATGGTGACGCCCATCTTCCGACTGGGGTAGCGCGCGACCACGTTGCCGGCTGCCCCGCGCACCCGCCGCGCCGGCGGCGAGGCTCGGATCGTCTCAATGACGGTCCGGGCCTCAGCCGACAGACCCAGGCGCTCGCACAGCGCCGCCAACGCATCGTCCGTGAGCATCGCGATCCCTCCCTACCCGAGGCGGGGCAGCCGAATGCTCATATCGAACCATCACCCGTGCTGGAGGGCACGATTTATGGCAAGACGATGGTTCCAACCATCACTCGCGGCAAGCCGATGCTTCTTCGACCGGCCGTCTCGGACCACGCTGACGCCCGAAAGTGGCGAAAACGGCGCTCCGC
>JADZEM010000148.1 GCA_020850535.1 Chloroflexota bacterium | reverse complement strand
TGCAGTCGCTGCGCGACGCTCCAGTCGCACCAGTGCCGGCCGTTCCAGACGGCCGTCGCGCAGCGACTGAATGCGTGTAGGCGGTGACTTCTGTCCCCGACGAGGTCGCAGGAGGTGCTCGTCATGCAATCGCCCTGAGGGCAGCGTCAGGGCAATCGCATGTTGATGTCGTCGTGCCGCCGCGTCGGGGCTTGAAAGCCCCGCCTGCGATCCTGCAGTCGCTGCGCGACGCTCCAGTCGCACCAGTGCCTGCCGTTCCCGACGGCCGTCGCGCAGCGACTGAATGCGTGTAGGCGGGGACTTCAGTCCCCGACCGCCCGTTCCATGATGCTTCGGGTACACCAATGAACATGCAATCGCCCTGGGGGGAGGGTCGGCAGGCTTGCCCTGAGCGTGCCGAATGGGTCGCTTCACTCGGGATGACGGTGAAGCGTCGGCAGAGATCCAACCCGGTCGTTCACGACTGACAGACCTCTAGGGGTAAGCCCGCAACGCCCCCGTTGGCGCCCCGCAACGCCCCTCACCCCCCGCCGCGCAGTGCGGCGCGGGGGGTGAGGGGCGTCCCCTCTACTCCCCCAGGCTGAACGTCGCCGTGTGCGTCCAGCCGAGGGCGTCGGCCTCCTCCACCAGCCAGACCTTTGGGGCCTCGCTGCCGATCGGGAGGGCCTGTTCCAGCTCCCGCGCGACGGTCGTCAGCACGGCCGGGTCGGCGTGCCGCGCGATGGTCAGGTGGGGCGTCGGCGTGGGGCCGTGCAGCCCGCTGTAGGGCAGTATCCCGAAGCGGGCCGAGAGCGCCAGCGTCGCCTGCACGAACCACTCGCGCGGCTCCGGCTCCAGGTAGACCACGTCCGGGAACAGCCCGACGGACGCGAACGTCACGGTTGGGCCGGGCATGCCCTGGAACAGCGCGGTCAGGTCTGCAAGCGCCGCCGCATCCAGGGCCGCCAGCGGCAGGAACGGGAACATCAGCGTGACGTGCGCTGGCACGTCCGCCTCCGTCGTCGGGCCGAGACGGCTGCGCCACTCCTGGAGCAGCCGCTCAGCCTCGGGCACGGGGACGATCAGCCCGGCGCGTCGGGGCGGGGCAGGGCGGGTCATGGATCGCGGGTCGTAGATCGTGAGGGTGCGCCCCACGCCCTACGCCCTACCCCCGAGACCCCATACCACGACCCATGACCCACGCCCCAGCCTACGACGCGCCAGCCTGCGCCCCGGCCGGCTCGCGGGCTGGCTCCGGCGCCGCCTCGGCGACGACCGTCTCCGGCGAGAGCGTGTGCAGCGGCGGCACGTTCAGCAGCACGCGCCACTTCATCGCCACGATGCTCACCACGATCAGCGTGCCGACGCCGCCGCTGACCACGGCGAAGATCGGGCCGAACAGCTTCGCCACCGCGCCGCTCTCCGCTGCGCCCAGCTCGTTCGAGAAGCCGATGAACAGGTAGTTGACGCTGGAGACGCGCCCGCGCAGGTCGTCCGGCGTCAGGGCCTGCATCAGGGTCTGCCGGATCACCATGCTGACGGAGTCCGTCGCGCCGATCATGAAGAGGCAGGCCAGCGAGAACAGCAGGTTCGTCGAGAGGCCAAAGCCGATAGTTGCCAGCCCGAAGCCGGCCACGACGACCAGCAGCACCCGCCCCGGCCGCTGCCACGGCGGCATGCGGGTCAAGAGCATCATGACGAGCATCGCGCCGACCCCTGGCGCGGCCCGCATGATCCCCAGGCCCTCCGGCCCGACCATCAGCACGTCGCGCGCGTAGACGGGCATCAGGGCCACCGCGCCGCCGAGCAGCACGGCGAACAGGTCCAGGGTGATCGCCGCCAGGAAGATGGGGGTCCGCCACATGAAGGCGAAGCCGGCGAAGATGTCGGAGAGCGTTCGCTTCGCGCCCTTTGGCGGCGCGACCGAGGGGAGCGTCGCCAGCAGGCCCACGAACAGGAACTGGAGGATCGCCGCCACGACATAGGAGGTCATCGCATCGTTCGAGAGCGCGATCAGGACGCCGCCCACAGTCGGCCCGACCACCGAGGCGATCTGCTGGCTGGAGATCAGCCAGGTGTTGACGTTGGCGAACAGGCGTGAGTCGATCAGCTGTGGGAGGATCGAGCCGGCTGCCGGCGCGGAGATCGCGCGGGCCGCCCCGAAGAGCATCAAGGTGGCCAGCACCAGCTCGACGGGGCCTTGCTGCCAGGAGATGACGCCCAGCGCAACCGACGCGATGGCGGTCAGCAGGCCGGCGAAGATCGCCAGGTTCCGGCGTGGATAGACGTCGGCCCAGTTGCCGGCTGGCAGCATCAGCAGCAGCGACGGCGCCAGCGTGAAGATGCCGACGAGCCCCAGTACCCACGGATCCCCGGTGCGATCGTACAGCTCCCAGCCGACGGTCACCGAGACGATCTGCTGGCTCAGGCCGGAGAAGATCCGTCCGAGCGCGAAGTTCCGCACGATGGGGATTCGCAGCGCGTCGAACCCCCGTCCATTCGAGCCTGTCGTACCGTCACTCACGGGCGGCCACCTCGCCGTGTCCCGTGTCCGTCAACCCACCGCCGCCTGTGCTGCGTCCGAGTGCCTGCCCGCGTGTCTGCCCGTATGCCTGCCATGAGCGCCATGCCTGTCGTGTCATCTGCTGCCTTGCCGCCAAGCTCCTATGCTGCCCTGTCGTGCTGCCGCGCGAGCGATCCTCGCGAGGTGTCTGCACTGCCGAAGGTGCCATCATGGCACCTTCCGCATCGCGATGCCACCGCCCACTGTACTCGATTCAGCAGGAGAACGCGCGCGTCCATGTGTGATGGCGCCCTGCACGATCTAGCGTTGCCGCCGAAGGGTGCCGCCACCCCGTCCCCGTACGCGTTCAGGAGCAGACTGTCTCAACCGCGTGACGGATGGCAGACGCACAGGAATGCGTGCGAGTCCCCCCTGTCATCCTGAGCGCAGCGAAGGACCTCACCCGCTGACGCGAACGTTGACGGTCAGTTGGTGAGATCCTTCGCAGGCTCAGGATGACAGGTCTCTCACCCGCTGACGCGAGCGTTGAGGGTCAGCGGGTGAGGTCCTTCGCTGCGCTCAGGATGACAGGCATCTGTGTAGGCATGGCTCTACCCTGAACGCATGGCGCTTCTGGGAAACTGTCCGCTTCTCATCCCATACACGGGAGAAGTGGCAGGGGGGTGAGGTCTCCTCGGCGTCGATCCTGCACTAGAATGCGCGCAGGAGGAGCCTCGCCGACTCATGCCGATGCGGACGTTGCTGGCCTGGCTGGTTCATCTGTACACCGCGTTGGGCGCACCGCTCGGCGTCTGGGCCATCTTCGCCGCGATTGACGGCGACTTTCGCCTTGCGTGGTTCCTGATCGGTGTGACGGTGTTCATCGACTCGACGGACGGGGTGATGGCCCGCGCGGTCCGGGTCTGGGAGGCGATCCCCTATGTGGATGGACGCCGCCTTGACGACGTGGTGGACTACTTCGGGTGGGTTGTCGCGCCCGTCATCCTGCTGGTGCAGGCCGACCTGCTGCCGGCCTGGGCTGCGGCCTTCCCGCTGCTGGCCAGCGGCTACGGCTTCGCGCAGACCCAGGCCAAGACCGACGACGACTACTTTCTCGGCTTCCCCTCGTACTGGAGCCTCATCGGGTTCTACCTGTACGTCTTCCAGTCGCCGCCGGCGTTCAACGCTGCCCTGCTCTTCCTGCTGAGCGTGCTGGTCTTCGTGCCGATCCGCTTTCCGTACCCCACCAAGACCAGGCCCCTGCGCCCGGTCACGCTGGCCTGCGGCTTCACCTGGGGCGCGATGATGCTGGCGATCCTGGCGCTGCTGCCTGACCCACCGATGTGGATCGCCTGGAGCAGCCTGATCTTCGTGGCGTACTACCTGATCCTGACGGCGGCGCTGTACCCGTACCGCCGCCGTCAGGCCGCCCGCGCCCTCAGCCCATCTTGACAGCTGCAACCGCCGATGCTTCCCACCGGGGCTGTCCTACGGATCGGCCTGGAGGGCCGTCAGGTCTGCGCGGAGCCGGCCTGGCACAAGCGCCACGTCCTCGGCATCGGCGGTGCGCCAGTGGACGCCGGCCGCCTTGTGCCAGCCGCCGAACGGCAGCGCGGCCTCACCATGGGCCGCCTGGGAGTCATCGTGGGCCGCCTGGGAGTCATCGTGGGCCGCCTGGGAGTCGTCGGCGTCCTCGCGTGGACACCCGAGCCACAGCGGCAGCTCCGCGAGATCCTCGGTACCTGGCAGCGCCATCCGCCACCATGCCGCTGCCGTCATGATGCCCACCCGCACCCCGAGCGCACGGGCCTCGGCCACGGCGGCGAGCAGCCAGCCCGCATCCGGCCCCGGATCGCGGACCGCGTCCGCGACGACGTACGCCTCGGCGTGCAGCCAGAGGATCGGCAGGCGAAGGCCGCACGACCGGGCCAGCGTGACCGCGTCGCGGACGCTCTTGCGCGGGTCGAGGTCACGGTAGCACCAGACGTACCCGCCCACCGTGCAGCCGGCCGCGCGCGCCGACACGATCTGCGCGCGCGTGTGCTCCTGGGCGACCGACTCTTCCGGCAGGTAGAGGCGCACAACCACGTGTGACGGGCGATGTGCCGTGACGAGCGCGTGGAGGTCGCGCGGCTGGACGACCGAGACGTCCATCGTCCGCACCATCGCAGACATGGCGTGCGCTCCCGTCGCGCCTGGACGCCGACTGGCGCGTGTCTGAGTCCGAGCAGCAGGCAGCAGTGACGAGGCCAGCATCGCGTCCGATCATCCGCGGTACTGACCTGTGCGCCAGCCCGTACCGTAGTGTGCCGTTCTGGGCGGGCCTGTGGCATCGTGGGAATCCCGTAGCGCGCCGCTGAGCGGTCGCCTGCCGCGCCGGCCGCCCGAACGCCCCGTCTACAGGCAGGGCACTTGCCTGACGACCTTGCGGTGCAGCGTCGTCGGAGGTTTCAAGCCCAACTACTACTCCACCTCGCAGAAGGCGATGTCCGCCCGGTCATCCCGAGCAGAGCGAGCGTGCGAGCGCAGTTGAGGGATCTTCTCCTGTGCACCCCTGCGACGAAGATCCCTCCGCTTCGCTCGTTTCTCGCGTAGCTTGCCCTGAGCTTGCCGAACGGGGTCGAGATGACACACCCGTCACATCCACCATGGCAACGTACTACGCGTCTCACGATGATCTGGGAACACCAACGAACAGGCAATCATCCTGCTGGCTGCCTGCGGACCGCGCGTGACAACACGCGTCCAGCCTGTACCATCTACCTGACGAGCACGGCAGCTCGGGCGGTCGTCAGCGGTCTCAGGCAGTGCGGCCTCGGCCTGCGCCTGCCTCTGCGCCCACGTTCGAGACTGTCAGGCTGGTGAAACAGGCATGAGCACGGACGCCCCGGCACGCCCGACGGATTCCGACTTTGATGGCGATCTCGATCTGCAGTCGCGCCCGCTGCCCTACCCGAAGACGGACCGGCAGGCCGAATTCATGGCGCTGGCCGAGCGGCTGGCGGTGGGCGCGAGCCAGCGCGCCGCCGAGCACGACCGTGACGGCAGCTTCCCGTTTGAGACGTTTGACGAGATCCGCGGCAGCGGGTACCTCGCGCTGACGGTCCCGGAGGAGCTGGGCGGCCGAGGCGCGAATGCACTCGAGCTGTCGCTGGCGCAGGAGCGGCTGTCGCGGGCCGACGGCTCGGTTGGTCTCAGCTCGTGGATGCACCTGGGCGTCATCGCCCGACAGGCCGTCACCCGGACGTGGCCGGCGGAGGTCTTCGAGCGGATCTGTCGGGACACCGTCGAGCGGGGCGCGCTGATCAACTCGGCGGCCAGCGAGCCGGCCCTGGGCAGCCCCAGCCGTGGCGGCCTGCCCTCGACCACGGCGACGCGGGTCGATGGCGGCTGGCTGCTGAACGGCCGCAAGAGCTGGGCAAGCCTCGCGCCGGCCCTGGACTACATCATCGTCATGGCGGCCGTCGAAGATCCTGGCCAGGCGCCGCGCCGGGCCAACTTCCTGGTGACCGCGCCGACGGACGGCCTGATCGTCGAGCCGACCTGGGACACTCTGGGGATGCGGGCGACGGGCAGCCACGATATCGTGCTGCGGGATGTCTTCGTGCCAGACGGCCTGCGCCTGCCCACCGACGAGGCGGCCGGCTCGGGCGATCCGCGCATCTGGACGGTCGTGTCTGGGGCCGTCTACCTGGGGATCGGCGCGGCCGCGCGCGACTTCGCCGTGAACTTCGCGCGGGGCCGCCGCCCGAGCGGGCTGCAAGGTGTATCCATCGCCGAGTACCAGAAGGTGCAGCACCACGTGGCCCAGATGGACATGCTGCTGCTGCAGGCCCGCTCGGTGGTCTACGGGACGGCCGAGGCGTGGGTCGAGCGGCCAGAGCTTCGGACACAACTGGCGTGGCAGGTCAACGCGGCCAAGTACCTCGCCACCAACAACACGATCCAGATCACGGACCTGGCGTTGCGGGTGGTCGGCGCGGCCGGGCTGGCGCGGTCGCTGCCGCTGGAGCGCTACTTCCGCGACGCGCGGGCCGGCCTGGGTAACCCGCCGATGGACGACATCGCGCTGACGCTGATCGGCAAGGCCGCCCTCGGCATCTAGTGGCCTGTCAGTCGTGAACGACCGGGTCGGGTCACTCGATGCTTCACCGTCATCCCGAGCGAAGCGACCCGTTCGGCACGCTCAGGGCAAGCCTGACGACCCTCCCCCCAGGGCGATTGCATGTTCATTGGTGTCCCCGAAGCATCATGGAACGGGCGGTCGGGGACTGAAGTCCCCGCCTACCGTCATTCCGTCGCTGCGCGACGGCCGTCAGGAACGGCCGGCACTGGTGCGACTGGAGCGTCGCGCAGCGACTGCAGGATCGTAGGCGGGGCTTTCAAGCC
>JADZEM010000147.1 GCA_020850535.1 Chloroflexota bacterium | reverse complement strand
TGGGCGCCGGCCGGGAGCCCACCATGCAGGACTTCTACCGGCTGGCCTCCTCCGAGCAGGAGTTCCAGAGCTGGCTCAAGATGTGCGCTGACCGCTGCGAGGGCGGCCAGGCGACGGCGGAGGACCAGGCCGAGTACGAGGCCCTGAAGTTCTGGTTGTCCTCGAGCATGGCCGGCAAGGACCCGAAGCTGAAGGGGTCGATCGCGGCCATGGTCATCACGATGGCGGCGATGTTCGAGGAGCCGGAGATCCGGCACGCCTTCTGCCCGCTCGACGACGAGGCCAACTTCCTGGGCTTCGACGAGCTGATCCGTCGCGGCGCGATCGTGGCCCTCAAGGTGCCGTACTCGCAGCTCAAGGGTGTGTCCCTGATCGTCCAGACCGCCACGAAGCTCAATTTCTTCGACCGAGTACTGACCCGTCTGGCCGCGGCCGAGGAGGAGGGCCCGAACAAGGACCCGGGCCGGGTGTGCTTCTTCGTGGCGGACGAGTACGACACGATCGTGTCGCACCCCGCCGACGCCACCTTCCTGAGCAAGTGCCGTGAGGCGAAGTGCTGCTCCGTCATCGCCACCCAGAGTTACGAGAGCCTGAAGGCGAAGCTGGAGCAGGACTCGCGCATGGCGGTGCTGCTGGCGAACCTGCGCACCAAGATTTGGCTGTGCGCGGAGGACACGACCACGGCCGAGGGCGCGTCCAAGCTGTGCGGCGAGATCGAGAGAGAGAAGGTCACGCTCACCCAGAACGAGCAGAACATGGCGGCCTTTTCGCTGCTCGACCGGAACTTCATCTCGGCCGAGCACGGGCAGCTGTCGGTCGGCACCAACGTGACGCCTCAGCGAGAGGCGCTGTTCGCGCCGCGGGCCTTCACGACCCTGGCCCTCAATCAGGCCATCGCCAAGGTCTTCGACGGGACGATGGTGAGGGATCCGACGTACATGTACCTGAAGCCGTACTACGAGGACCCGAACGTCTCGTGGTTCGACAGCACCGCCGGGCGGCTGTGGTGCGAGGCCCAGGCGCTGTCATCGATGCTGCCGGACGGCAGCCGGCTGCGGGAGAAGGTGGGGGCGCTGGCCTGAGGGGAAATGGCAAAAGGGGTAGAATCCGGGGGTTCGCGCCCGGGCCGCCCTGGCGGGGAACGCACCTGGACGACGTATACGCCGTACGCCTCGTATCCCCCCCCTCAGAAGCGCCGCGACAGTCAGCGGCGAGGTCAGTCCTCGCACGAAGTAGAGACTTGTGGCAACGGCGTCCCGATCTATGGTAGACAACAGGGCAATGCCCCCCGGAGTGGGCCGGTAATGCGCGGCGCGACCTTCGTGGCGGTGCTGTGCTGCGTCGCCACCGCCGTGTCCGCGGCCCCCGTGCCCGTCCAAACCGTCCAGGTGACGATCGACGATCTGAAGCGCCCAGTTGCGCTCCAGGTTCCGGCCGGCAAGACGACACGCTTCGTGCTGCCCGATCGCATCCAACGAATGGAGGCGGACAACTCGGCCACCGTGGACTCCCTGGGAGTCATGCCCGAGAAGGCGGGCCCTCCCGGCCAAATCGCGTTCGAGCCGGCCAACCCGACAGCCAAGGGCACCGTAACGATCCGGACAGCGCGCTACGTCCTCAAGCTCCAGGTCGTGGCCGTCGCCCAGGGCATCAGTTCGGAGGTGCGGCTGGTGATCGAGGAGCTGGACGCCAAGGGGCTGGCTGCGGCCAGGCCCTTGGGCTCCGAGTCGCGGCAGTCGGGCCCCGTGCTCCAGCAGGACTCGGTGCGCGACGAGAAGCGGATCTGGGTGCGCTACCTCCTCAAGGGCGGCGCCCGGATCGGCATGGTCGATGCCGTGCGCTGGGCCGGCGCCTCGGCGCCCTACGCCGCGGAAACCGTTGGGGAGGATCTGCGGGTCGTCGTGCAGGTGCCGGCCGACAAGTTGACGACGAAGGACGGCCCGATCGAGATCGTCGTGCGAGGAGCGACCTACTCGTTCCCGCAGGCGAGCTGGAGCCGGCCGGCGCCACTGCCGACGCCGGCGCCGACGCCGGTGCCGGTGGCGCCGACACCCAGACCGTCACCCACACCGACGCCGGCGCCCACGCCCAAGCCGACGGCCACACCGACGCCGGCGCCCACGCCCAAGCCGACGGCCACACCGACTCCGCGCCCGACGCCGGCGCCCACGCCGACTCCAAGGCCGACACCGCCTCAGACGCCGGCGCCGACGCCGTTGCCTACACCCGTTCCGACGCCGCCGGCCGTGGCCACGGCCGCCCCCTCGCCCGCGCCAAGCGCAGCTGGGGAGCGCCAGGTCTGGCGGATCAACCGACGGATGGGGCTGCCGGGCCAGGTGCCGCTCATCATCGACTCGATGGCTCTCGACGGCGAGCACGTCGAGGTCAAGGTCGTGGCCATTGGTGGCGCCAAGACGGTCGAGCCGACCGAGATGCTGATCGAAGGCGTCGTGGCGCAGACCCGCACGCGCGTCGAGGGCAAGGACCTGGTGATCATCGGACAGGTGTCGAAGGGCCAGAAACGCCCCAGGTCGGCCAAGCTGACGCTCCTCGAGGGCAAGCGCGTGCGCACCGAGAACCTGAAGCTCCAGGGGGCCGGCCTCGTCGACTTCGTCGTCGGGCCGGGTGAGAAGTGGTGACGGCGTGGGTCGAGTGGTTGGAGGCCCAGGGTGCGTGGCCCTGGGCAGGCTGCGTCACGGGCACGTTGGTCCTCGTGATGGGACTGGGCACGATCGCGTTCTTGCGCCTGCTAGACAGGCGCGATGGGAGAAGAGAATGAGGAAGCTGCTGCTGGTGGCGGGCCTGCTCGTCTGGCCGATGGCCGGCTACGCCCAGACCAACGACGTCTACTGGGGCCCCTGGAACAGCAACGAGGAGCGGTTCTCCGCCAAGCTCGAGG
>JADZEM010000146.1 GCA_020850535.1 Chloroflexota bacterium | reverse complement strand
GCCTACAGTCACACCGTCGCTGCGCGACGGAGACCGGGAACAGCCGTCGTCCGGTGAGACTGGAGCGTCGCGCAGCGACTGCAGGATCGTAGGCGGGGCTTTCAAGCCCCGACGCGGCGGCACGACGACATCAACATGCAATCGCCCTGGTCTGGGTGCCAGGTTTCGGGTTTCGGGGGGCGTGCGTCAGGTACGCTTTCCCCTGAAACCCGAAACCAAGAACCCGAAACCCATCGTCAGGAGCAAGCGTGCAGCCGCGAGCATGGTTCCAGTGCATCAAGGGGTGTCCCGGCGAGCTGCCGCTCACCGATATCGTCTACGAGTGCCCCCAGTGCGGGGCGCTGCTGGAGGTTACCCACGACATCGGCCAGTTGAAGCGGCAGAGCGCTGCCGCCTGGACCCGCCTCTTCGACGCCCGCTACAAGCGGACTACCTGGCCGTACGGCAGCGGCGTCTGGGGCAAAAAGGAGTGGGTCGCGCCGCACGTCTCGGACGACAACGTCGTCTCGCTGGACGAGGGCGGCACCAACCTGTTCTGGGCCGAGCGCTACGGCTCGCAGCTTGGCCTCACCGACCTGTGGGTCAAGATGTGTGGCAACAGCCACACCGGATCGTTCAAAGACCTCGGGATGACGGTCCTCGTCTCGACGGTCAAGCAGATGATCTCGCAGGGCATGCCGATCAAGGCCGTCGCCTGCGCCTCGACCGGCGACACCTCGGCGGCGCTGGGTGCCTACTGCGCCGTGGCCGGCATCCCCGCCGTCGTGATCCTGCCCCGCGACAAGATCAGCGTCCCCCAGTTGATCCAGCCCATCGCCAACAACGCGCTGGTCCTCTCCCTGGACACCGATTTTGACGGCTGCATGGAGATGGTCAAGCGGCTGGCGAAGGAGCCAGGCATCTATCTCGCCAACTCGATGAACTCGCTGCGCGTCGAGGGCCAGAAGACGGTCAGCATCGAGACGGTCCAGCAGTTCGACTGGGGCGTGCCGGACTGGGTCATCATCCCCGGCGGCAATCTCGGGAACACGGCGGCGCTCGGGGCCGGCTTCCTGATGATGCACGAGCTTGGCGTGATCCAGAAGCTGCCGCGCATCGCCGTGGCCCAGGCCGAGCGCGCCAACCCGCTGTTCCAGTCGTATGTGCACGGGTTCGCGCCGCTGGAGCCGATCCACGCCCGCCCGACGCTCGCCTCGGCCATCCAGATCGGCAACCCGGTCAGCTTCGACAAGGCTGTGCAGACGCTGAAGCGGTTCGACGGCGTGGTGGGGCAGGCGACGGAGGACGAGCTGTCGCAGGCGGCCGCCCGCGCCGACCGCACGGGCATGTTCACGGACCCACACACCGGCGTGGCGCTGGCGGTGCTTGAGAAGCTGGTGGCAGGCGGCGAGATCGCGAAGTCTGACCGGGTGGTGGTGGTCTCGACGGCGTCCGGGCTGAAGTTCCCGGACTTCAAGGTCGGATACCACCAGGGGACGATGGAGGGGATCGCCCCGGCGCTGGCGAACACGCCGGTGCTGCTGCCCGCCGAGTACGAGGCGGTCAAGCGCGCGGCGCTTGAGGGCGTGGACGCCGCCCACCGGGCCTGACGCGTTCAGTGCGTGGTTATGTCAGCCGGCACGCCGTTGGACGGCTGATATGATCGGGTACATCATCCCGAGCAGAACGACCCATTCGGGATGACGAACCCATCACGTCCAGCGTGGTGATGTCCGAAGTGACAACGTCACGCAGGGCCATGGCGACGCCTAGATCTTCGCGTACTTCACAATCGAGTGGCAGCCCTCGTGCCAGCGGTTGTAGCGGGTCAGCGCCGTGTGCGTGACCTCGCCCACGTAGATGTTGCCCTTGGCGTCCACCCACAGGCCGTGCGGCGAGGAGAAGCCGCCCGGGCCGCACACGTCGGCGTTGCCCCACTTCGTGATGACGTTGCCCTCGATGTCGCGGATGGTCAGCTCCGAGTTGTAGCTCTCGGGCCAGACCTGTCCGGAGAGACTCGTCTCGCCCTTCTCCCAGGACATCTCGCCGACGTACACGATGTTGTCGCTGTCGATGTAGAGATCGCCAGGGCGGCGGACGTTGGTCATGATCTTCAGCAGCTCGCCGGTCGGGCTGAAGATCTGGATACGGTCGTTCTCGCGGTCACAGACCCAGATGCGGCCGTCCGTGGCCGCCCACACCGAGTGCGGCAGCATGAACTCGCTCGGGCCGGTGCCGGGGCCGCCCCAGGACTGGATCAACTGGCCGTCCGCCGTGAAGCGGTGGATCTGGGCGTTGCCGTAGCCATCCGAGACGTACAGCTCGCCGTTCTGGGCCACCGAGAGGCGGGTCGGGCGGTTGAACGGGCCGCCGCCGCGCTCGATGGTGGTCAGGTTGGCGGGGACGTTGGCGCGGTAGCCCGTGTCCGACGGCTTGCCCGAGACGCCGAGGGTCATCAAGATCTTGCCGTCAAGGGTGCACTTGCGGACGGTGTGGTCCGTGTCGTCGGCCAGGAAGACGACGTCGTCCACGATGGTGATGCCGTGCGGCCGGGGATACAGCTTGTTGTCGCCCCAGCTGTCGAGGAACTTGCCGTCCTCGTCGTAGACGATGACCGGATGCTCGCTCCGGTTGAAGACGTAGACGCGGTTCTGCGAGTCGGTCGCCACGCCGGCCACGTCGCCATGCGACCAGCCAGCCGGCAACTGCTCCCAGCCATCGACGTACTCGTAGCGGTACTTGCCCTCGCCAACAATCATCGTTGCGGCCCTCCCAGGGGAAAGGTGACAGTCGGTGTCACGTGAGGGCATGGTAGCCCGTGGAGACCTGCCGGCGTAGGCGCGTGGTCGGGGCTTCAGCCCCCGACCGCACGCGATGGCGCCAGCGTCAGGACGGCGTCGGCGTCGCAGGCGGCCTCCGGGGAGGCTGCGGCAAGGCGCGACGCCAGTGCCGCACGGGCCGGTGAGCCAGGACCGGCAGACGGGGATAGGCTCGTTGCGCCTGCGGCGGACAGCTCGGACTCCAGCACGCCGAGCGCGTCAGCCAGCAACCGCAGCCGCGTGATGCCCGCCGCGATCTCACTCCAGAGCTGACGGTCCGCCACCTGGGCGTCACACGTGGACTCCAGGTTGGCGATGGCCACCAGGGCTGGCCGCAGCCGCCCGAGGACGCCATCAAGGAACACCTTGCCGCCGGCCTGGAGATCGGCCGTCAGGGTCCGCACGTCGGGGACGGCCCGCCACGCCTCCAGCAGATCCCAGAGCAGCGATGCAGCCCGCTGGCCGGCCAGGGCGACGAGCGCCGCGCGCACGGCCGTCTCGTGGTGGTAGCCAGCCGGATCGGCGAGGTACGCCCCGATCACCAGCGCGTCGAGCCGGGCCAGCCCGGTCTGACGGGTCGAGTTCAGCAGCAGGCCGGCCGTCTCGGAGGCCAGATCAGCGGCCGGCGGCCGGTCTGGCGGCAACTGCACGGCGAACCTGAACGAGTCGTTCGAGGCGTAGTTGAGCCAGACGACCGTCTTCCGCCCGAACAGGCTGGCCGCCTCGCGGGCCTTCTCAGCCGTGATGTCGTGGTCGCGGACGACCGTGCCGGTCCAGAACACGTCAACGTCGGCGGGCAGGCCGGCCGCCAGCCCAGCCGTGTAGGCGGTGTGCTCGCGAGCGCCCGCGGTCCAGTAGTAGGTCGGCACGACGTACAGTTTGAGACCGTCCGGCAACTGCTCGCGCAGGCCGTTGGCGAGCCACAGATGGGCCGCTGCCAGATCGGAGAAGCCGTCCGGCGCGGAACCCGGGTCCACGTCGTCCAGGCAGAGCGCGATAGCCCCGACGCCGAGTGCTTTCGCCTCCTGGCAGGCGCGGACCAGGATCGCGAGGTCGTCCGCCGAGCCGTAGCAGATCGGCGGGCTGGGCTGGATCGACTCGCCGGGCCGGCGGGCCTGCCAGTACCCCACGAACCAGCTGCGGCCCGAGGTCGGGTGGAAGCGGACGGCGGCCCCCTCGGGCGCCCAGGCCTGCCCGGCGATCAGCGGGTGCAGCGCCAGGCAGAGGGTGATCCCCCGTGCGGCACAGTCGGCCGCCAGCTCGCGGACGATCTCGCGCTCGGCGGGGCGGAGCGGCTGCCGCCACGTCAGCCCCGTCTCGGGGCAGAACGTGTAGCAGAGCATCAGGAAGTCGTAGCCCGCGCCCTGCAGGAAGGCCGGCCAGCCGATGTACTGCTCAGGCTCCCACCAGAGGCCCTTCAGGCCGCGCAGCGGGCAGCCCGCCGCCCCTGCCCCGCTGGCGCTGGCTGCGTTGCGCACGTCGTGGGACATGCCGCTCAGAGGCCGGCCGCCGCGCGGGCGCGCCGATCTTCCAACGCCAGCACCGCGTTCACGCACGACGTGACGGGCGTCGGAATGCCGTGCTTCACGCCGAGCCGGGCCAGCGCGCCGGCCAGCGCGTCGATCTCCAGCGGTTTGCCCCGTTCGAGGTCACGCTGCATCGACGACTTGAACTCCGGGTGCAGCCGGCGCATCCAGCCGAGCCGCTTCTGCACGACATCGTCCCCGAAGTCCACGCCCTCGGCCTTCGCCACGGCAGCGGCCTCGGCCAGCAACTGGCCCAGGGTCGCTGTCAGCTCCTCGGAGGCCAGGATCTCGCCGATGGGCGCGCGGGTCAGTGTCGTCAGCCCGGCGAACGGCACGATGAACAGGAACTTGTCCCACAGCTCGGCGCGCATGTCTTCCGGGACGGCCACGTTCAGCTTCGCCTCGGCAAAGGCCGCCCGCAGCGTCTCGACCCGCTCGCTGCCCGAGCCGCCGGAGTTAAGCTCCCCGAACCGCGCGATCGCGCCCTTGCTGGTGTGGGCGATGACGCCCGGCTCGGCGATGCTCGTCTCGATGCGGATCGTGCCCGGCAGCGCCACGCCCGCCCCGAGCACGGCGTCGATGCGCTCGTGGTTGTCGATGCCGTTCTGGACGGTCAGCACCGTCGCGCCGGGGCGCAGCAGCGGCTTGAGGGCGGCAGCGGCCGACTCGGTGTCGTAGGTCTTGACGGTGAAGAGGAAGAGGTCGGCCGGGCCAAGCTCGCCGAACTGGTCCGTGGCGTTGACGGACGGCAAGGCAAAATCGCCGTCGGTGCTCTGGACCCGCAGCCCACCCGCCTTGAGGGCGTCCAGGTGCGCCCCGCGGGCCAGAAACACGACCTCGTGGCCGGCCTGCGCCAGCCGTCCGCCGACGTACCCGCCGACCCCACCCGAGCCGATCACCGCGACGCGCATTCCGATCTGCCTCCTGAACGCTCCGGCCGCTCGCCAGATCCGGGCACGCAGAGTGTCCCAGGGGCGGCGCGGCCGGGGGAGTATGGCGCACGGCGCGGCTGGCTACAACGTCCGAGCGGCTACCATCAGGGCGATTGCATGTTTGATGTCGTCGTGCCGCCGCGTCGGGGCTTGAAAGCCCCGCCTACCATCCTGCTGTCGCTGCGCGACGCGCCAGGCTCGCCAGCCCCAGCCGTTCCCGACGGCCGTCGCGCAGCGACTGAATGACTGTAGGCGGGGACTTCAGTCCCCGACCGCCCGTTCCGTGATGCTTCGGGGACACCAATGAACAGGCAATCACCCTGATGCTGCTACCAGTGCAATCGTATGTTGAGCGCGTCGTGCCGCCTCGACGGGGCTTGAAAGCCCCGCCTACCATCCTGCAGTCGCTGCGCGACGCTGTAGTCTCACCAGTCCCTGTCCGTGCCCGGCGGCCGTCGCGCAGCGACGGCGTGAGTGTAGGCGGGGACGTCAGTCCCCGACCGCCCGTTCCATGATGCTTCGGGGACACCAATGAACATGCCATCGCCCTGCTTCTCGCAGGCCGCCGCGCGCAGGGTCCGCCGGGGACACCGGCCCCGGTAGCTGCCATCCGGTTCGTTCGGCCATTCGCGCTCCCGAGTCATCGCTGCCAGAGACGACAAGAAGGCCAGAGGGGATGTCCCCCCTGGCCTCCAGGCGTCCGGTCAGCCGCGCACCCTCGCGAGATCCAGCCAGCAGCCCCGCTCGCGGACCCTGCCGCGCCCGACCTGCGTATTTTCTGGTTAGACAGTCAGCAAAGTCGAGAATACCCGATGATGCGTCCCCGCCGCCAGCCGGACGCAGCGCAATCGCATGCTTCTTGGCGTTTCCAGAGCGTGGTAAGACGCGCAGTCGGGGCTTTCAAGCCCCGACTGCGCTGCACGATGCCGTCACCAGGCAACCACCCTGCCCCCGGCCGGAACCTCCGGCTGGCGCTGATTCGCCATTCTGTCAACATGCCGATGCTGTCACGCGGGGTATCCCTCGCGCGCCGTCCGCTGCCCGAGCAGCCCGTAGTGCTCGTCGAGATCCCGCTGGTAGGCATCCACCGAGCCGTCGAGCACCTCGCTCAGGCGGACGGCGCGCCCGGCCTGCGAGGCCTCCACGATGGCGAAGCTCGCCGCGAGGTCGTGCAGGCCCTCCTGGCCGCTGGTCTCGGCCGGCGTGCCGTTGAGGATGCCCCCAAGCCAGCTTTCGTAGAGCAGCGCGAACGAGTCCGACAGGTCACGCGGAAACAGCCGCGCCACCTCGGCAGCCGTCGCCCGCTCCAAGAAGTACGCCTCCAATGAGGTCGGCTCCTGGCCGTCGAGGTGCAGCGCGTCGCCGCGCAGGCTGCCCTTGCTGCCGAACAGGTTCAGGCCAGACGACGGCATCGGATCGCCGTGCCCCGCGAACGAGAACGACAGTTGCCCGATGGCCCCTGACTCGAAACAGGCGACGGCCATAAACGCGTCGTCGGCGTCGCACTGGACGGTGTCCACGACGTTCCCATCGACGTCTCGGTAGTAGCGAGTCGGCTCGAACACGCGCGCGAACGCCGCCACCGACTCGACCTCGCCGCAGAGCATCCGCAGGCGGTGGAAGATGTGCGGCCCGATGTCCAGCGAGGCGCCGCCCGCCCCGACCAGCTTCTGGTGCCGCCACGGCGAGTTCCCGACGAAGTGGTCCGGCGACCACATCGCCGTGCCGAGCGCCGTCACCGAGACCATCTGCGGCGTGCCGAGATCGCCCCGGTCCACCAGCCACTTCGCGATACGGACGCTCCGGTTGTAGCGGGCGTTCTCCAGCACGGCCAGCGAGACCCCACGCTGCTGCGCCGCGTCCAGCATCATGCGCGCCGCCCGCACCGAGATCGCCAGCGGCTTCTGCACCACCGCGTGGCAGCCGGCCTCGATGGCCGCCAGGGCCTGGGTGTGGTGGACGCTGACCTCGGTGGTGATGTCCACGGCGTCTACCACGCCTGCCGCCAGCATGTCGCGCACGTCGGTGAAGACCTGCACTTCGGCATCGTCCTGGAAGTCCGAGACGGCGATGGGCGGCGCCAGCAGCGGATCGGCGGCCATCGAGGGCGGTCCGGCCATGCCGCCCGCCCTGCGGCCATCCGTCCCGACCAGCGCATGCGCCCGCTCCGGATCGCGCGAGCAGACCGCCGTGATCCGGAAATCGTCGAAGCCAGCCGCCCGCAGCGCTTTGTAGCCGTGCAGGTGGGCCGGCACGATCCGCCCGGCCCCCACGATGCCCACCCTGATCGCCGCCATGGTGCTCCCCTCGCGCACGGTCCGCCCGTTCGGCCATCCGTGCCTCATCGCTGCCATCTATCCGCGCGACAGCGTAGCACGGCCTGGGAGCGCAGCGTCCCCCCTAGGAGCGCAGCGATCTCCGCCGCCCCCGTTTGAGTCAACCCGCCGGCGAAGCGCCCAGGAGGTCGACGACCGCGCGCGCAGAAGATGCCGCCTGTTACACCAGGAGTGGCGCTATACTCGCCCCATGACCCCGTCAGTCGCGCCCGCCCCATCCCCGAGCCCAACCGATGTGCTCGCCGCCCTGTTCGAGTACTACGGCCCGCCGGCCCCGCGCCAGACCAACGGCCCGTTGGCCGGGCTGATCCAGACCATCCTCTCGCAGAACACCTCGGACGTGAACACGGACCGAGCCTTTGCCAGTCTCTGGGGTACGTTCGGCTCGTGGGAAGCGATCCGGGCCGCGCCGACGGCCGCCGTCGCCGACGCGATCCGCTCCGGTGGGCTTGCCGAGATCAAAGCGCCGCGCATCCAGGGCGTCCTTCACGTCATCCAGCAGGATCGTGGCGAGCTGGGCCTGGACTTCCTGGCCGAGCTTCCGCTCGACGACGCGCGGGCGTACCTCACCCGGCTGAACGGCGTCGGCCCGAAGACTGCCGCCTGCGTCCTCCTGTTCGCGCTGGGGATGCCGGCCATGCCGGTGGACACGCATGTCCACCGGGTCAGCAAGCGGCTCGGACTCATCGGCCCGAAGGTCAGCGCTGAGGCCGCCCACCAGATCCTTGAAGCCAGCATGCCGCCCGACCAGATGTACGAGGCTCACATGCTGCTGATCCGGCACGGCCGCGTGCTCTGCAAGGCGCTGCGCCCCCGCTGCGGCGCCTGCCCGCTGACGGCCGTCTGCCCGAAGGTCGGCGTCGAGGCGTAGCCGGCGGCAACCGTCGTTCCCGGCACGCGGCAACACCGGCTCCGGGATAGTCGCAGTCGGCTGGTATCATCGGCCGGCGTGAACGACCTCGCCTGCCGCGACCATCGACCCCGCCAGGAGCCCCGGTGAGCGCCCTCCGCGACCGTCTCCACCTGGCCGGCCCCGAGCCGTTGGTGGCCCTGGTCACGGTCCTCGGTGCGCTCTGGCGGCTGGCGTCGGTCCGGTTCAACGTCTGGCCGCACGGCGATGTCGTCATCGACGCCGCCATCGCCGAGAGCGTCGCGTGGCAGGGTCGGCTGCTCGTCCCGTTCGTGGACGTGCGGTACTACCCCAGCGAGCCGTTCGGGTTCGGCTATCCGCCGGATCAGCATCCGCCGCTCTGGCCGCTGCTCGGGGCGCTGCTCGTGCCCCTCACCGACGACGGCTACAGCGCGCTCAAGGTGGTGAGCCTGCTCGTCGGCGTGGCCCTGGTCCCACTCACATTCGTCGGGCTGCGTCGGCACGTCGGTCAGCCCGCCGCCCTCTTCGCCACCGTGCTGGCGGCCTGCTCGTTCCCGCTCGCCGATTTCTCTGGCAACGGCTCGCTCTGGGTGCTGCTGGCGGCCTGCTACCTCGGCTGGCTCTGGCTCATACCCTGTGACGTGGCGAACATGGCTACGTCATCCAGGAATACGTCGCTTCGATGGGCCGGCCTCGGCGCGGTCATGGGCGTGGGGTATCTCACCAACTACCCGGCCGTGGTGCTGCCCATTGCGCTGCTGGCCCTGCATCTCGTGCGCCACCGGCTGGCCGCCTTCCGTCCCCAGGCGCTGGCCGGGCCGGCCATCAGCGCCGTCGTGATGCTCCTGGTCATCCTGCCGTGGCTGGCCTACAACGCCGCGCAGTTCGGCGGACCGTTCTGGAGCCAGCCGTTCCAGCGGACGCTCGCCGGCGGCAGCCGACAGGTTGAATACGTCCTGGTGAACGGGCAGGCCGTCAAGCGAAACCTCCCGCAGACCGCCAGCCGCGCGGCCCTCCTCCGCGAGCGCGCCCTGGATCTCTACGGCAACGTCGGCTTCCTGGTGAAGCAGTCGCTGGTGATCGCGCCGATCCTGGCCGGCCTCTTCGCCCTCGGGCTGGTGCTGCTGGTTCCCGGCACGCCGCGTCTCCGCGAGTCTGCACCGGCCGGCCAGGCCGCGCCACCCGAGCCGAACCCCATCCCCGTGGCGGTACTGGCCCTCGCCCACCTCGCGCTGATCGTCTGGTGGCCCACCACCAAGTTCCGCTACCTGATCCCGCTGCTGCCGCTGGTCTTCGGCATCGGGGCCTGGGCGCTCGGGCAGATCGGGCCGGTCGCCGTCCGCCACCGGCTCGCCGCGATCACCGCCGCCCTCTGCCTCTTCACCAACGCCTGGACGATGCTCTCGATCCCGAGTCGGACCTACTACTACAACGGCGGCCTGGTCGGGGACAACTTCGGGCAGCAGGGCGAGCGCATCTTCATGGAAGATGCCGCCCGCTTCCGAGCCGCCGCCGACGCCATCGTCGCGCGCGGCCAGGGCACGATCCTGGCAGACCACATCCTGGCGCCGTTCACACGGATGCCGCTGGTGGTCAACTCGACGGGCTACCCACCCGACATCATCGAGCACCTGATCGAGCAGTACGGCATCCGCTACATCGTCATCGACGTGCCGCACGCCAACCTCTATGACTTCCTGACCCCGGACCGTATCTGGTCGGACGAGAAGCTGACTGTGCTGGAAGTCCGCCCGCGCGCAGTCACAGCGCCGCGCTAGAATCCCCCATGCGCTGGAGCGGTGTCGGACTGGTCGCGGGGGCGTTCCTGGTCGTGTTTGGGCTGGGCGGCCTCCGGTTGATTTTCGGGGTCTGGATGCGGCCCCTGGAGTCCGATTTCGGGGTGGATCGCAGCGCGATCAGCCTTGTGGCGTCACTCGGGCTGCTGGTGTTCGGGCTGGGGCAGCCGCTCCTGGGCCGACAGGTGGACGTGCGCGGGCCGCGCCTGATCGTCCCCGGGTCCGTGCTGCTGACGGGCGTCGGGGTCGTCGCGGCGTCGCTGATGCCCTCCTATGCTGGCTTCGTCATCACCTTCGGCATGATCGCCTCGCTCGGCTTCGCCGGGGCGGCCAACGCCACCATCGTCGCGCTGGTCGCCCAGCGGTTCGAGCAGAATCGGGGCCTGATCTACGCCATCTGCAGCGCCGGCGGGCCGCTCGGACAGATGACGCTGGCGTCCGTCGCTGCCGCCGGGGTCGAGGCGTTCGGCTGGCGCCAGACGATGCTGTTCTTCGGCGTGGTGCTCCTGGCGGCCGTCCTGCCGCTCGTCGCCGTGCTGCTGCGAGGCTCTGCGCCGCCGCGCAAGGAGCCGCTGCCCAGCCTCGGCGAGACCATCCGCCTCGCGTTCCGTGCGAAGGGGTTCGTGCTGCTCTGGTGGGCCTACTTCATCTGCGGCGTGACGACCCTCGGCCTCGTCCACACCCACGTGGTGGCGTACGGCGCAGACCGCGGCCTGCCGCAGATCTCGGCGGCCGGCATCCTCAGCCTCGTCGGGCTGTTCAACATCGGCGGGCTGATCCTGGCTGGCCGCATCGCCGACCGCTTCGGCGGACGCCGGCCGCTGATCGCCGCCTTCACGATCCGCTCGGTGGCGCTGCTCTGGCTCGCCAACGCCACAACCGAGGGGCAACTGATGCTCTTCGCGCTGATCTTTGGCCTGACCGACATGGCGACGATCCCGTTCTCGGCAGCGGCCACCGTCCAGATGTTCGGGCCGCGCATGCTCGGCGTGCTGACCGGCTTCCTGGCCGTCGCCCACCAGACCGGCGCGGCGCTCGGCTCGTATGTCGCCGGGCGCGGCTACGAGCTGTTCGGCGGCTACCCGCCCGTCATCATCGTGGCGGTGGGCGTAGCCCTGACCGGCGCCCTGCTCAGCTTCGCGATGGATACCCGCCCGGTCCGGTATGGCGCGTCGGCCGGGACCACCGGCCTCGCGCCCACGGGCGCCTGAGACGGGTGTCGGCGTGTCCTGACCTTCGGGCCACCGTGACGCGGCAGAACCAGCGCGCTACAATGGCCGCCTAGCCGCCCCTCCGGCGGCCGACTCTTGGGGAGAGGTTTGCCACCGGCTCACGTTCCCGACTTCGTAGCGCCAGTCAGAGCAGTTCGCCCAGGCGATGGCAACGGTGCCTCGCGACAGAGATGTCTGTTTCTTCACGACCTGGGGAGGACACGGAATGACCGCTCATCACACCGCTTCACGCATTTCGCGCCGCATGATGCTCGGCTCGACCCTGGGATTCAGCGCCGCGCTGCTGGCGGCCTGCAGCGCCCAGGCGCCCGCGCCCAGCAAGCCTGCTGAGTCGAAGCCCGCCGCACCCGCCCCGACGACCGCTCCCGTCCCGACTGCCGCTCCGGCAGCACCAGCCGCCGCCGCCAAGCCGACGGAGGCTCCGGCTGCCGCCAAGCCAGCCGAGGCCGCCAAGCCGGCCGAAGCGGCCAAGCCGACCGCTGCCCCGGCCGCGGCCAAGCCCGCGGATGCCGGCATCCTCCGCGCCACCGACGCCAACCCGAAGCGCGGCGGCAAGGCGACCTTCGCCTTCAGCGTCACTACGAACCACTTCGACATCCACCAGGGCGGCGGCCCGGCCCCGATCCTCTGGCACACCTACAGCAACCTCGTCCGGCTGAACCCGGTCGACGGCCTGAAGACCATCGTTCCGGAGCTGGCCCAGAGCTGGGAGGTCTCGCCGGACGGCAAGGTCTACACATTCAAGCTGCGCCAGGGCGTCAAGTGGCACGACGGCACCGACTTCTCAGCCGACGACATCCTGGCGACCTACAACCGGATCCTGAACCCGCCCTCCGGCATCGTCAGCGTGTTCAAGGCCCGCTTCGGCGCGCTCAAGTCGGTCGAGGCCCCGGACAAGCAGACCGTCAAGATGACGCTCTCCGAGCCGCGCGCCTACTTCCTCGAGCTGCTCACCGGCGAGCAGGGCATGATCTACTCGAAGAAGGTGCTGGACGAGAACGGGGGCGACCTGCGGAAGATCATCGCCCCGGGCACCGGGGCCTACGTCTTCAAGGATCACAAGGTCGGCGAGCGCTGGATCCTCGAAAAGAACCCCAACTACTGGGACAAAGAGCTGCCGTACATCGACACGCTCGAGTTCATCCACGCGCCGCAGTGGAGTGACCGAGGCACCGCGATCCTGGCCGGGCAGGCCGATATCTCCTGGAACGTCTCCAAGGAGACCTTTGAAGAGGGCAAGGGCCGCGCCAACGAGATCGGCACCTACATGGTGCCGGGCGCGGGCGCGTACATGCTCTACTTCAACACCGCCAAGAAGCCGTTCGACGATCCGAAGGTGCGGCGAGCGTTCCACCTGGCCCTGAGCCGGCAGGATCTCTTCGAGGCGTTCAAGACCCAGGAGCCGCTCAACTACACCCGGTACATGAGCCACGGCTTCGAGTTCGCGACGCCGCCCGACGAGGTGCTCAAGCTGCCGGGCTACCGTGCAGACAAGGCCGCCGACATCGCCGAGGCGAAGAAGCTGCTCCAGGAAGCCGGCGTGGCCGACAAGCTCAAGGGCATTGAGATCCTGACCGCGTCCGTCGGGCCACACGCTCAGACGCTCGCGCCGGCCTCCCAGGCGATCCTCAAGGCGAACATCGGCGCGGAGACGACCATCAAGGCCGTCGAGCGGGCCGTCCTCAACGACGAGCTGAAGAACGGCCAGTGGGATCTCTCGCTGAACACCATCGAGCTTCGCATGTACGATCCAACGCTCGGCTGGATCGACTACTTCACCAAGGAAGGCCCGACCAACTTCGGCAAGTACACCAACCCGAAGATGGACGAGATGCTCAAGAAGCTCGACGCCGAGACGGACCCGGCGAAGCGCAAGCCGATGTTCCGTGAGATCGAGGACTTCCTCGATCAGGAATCGCCGTGGATGACCATCGGCTTCACCAGCCACCTCCACATGTGGAAAAAGTACCTCAAGGGGATGCCGATGGAGCGCGTGCGGCTCTCCTGGAACAAGACCGACACCATGTGGATCGACAAGTAGGAGCGAGTTGTCAGGTGTCAGTCGTCAGTTCTCAGCAGGAGCAGTCCTCTGAGAACTGACGACTGACACCTGAAGACTGAGAACGTCCACGATGCATCTCTACGTGCTGCGCCGCCTCGTGATCTCCATCCCGACGATCATCGGCGTCACGCTGCTGATCTTCTTCGCCATGCGCATCCTGCCCGGCGACCCGCTCGAGATGATCGAGAGCGAGCAGGTGGGCACCATCCGCCTGACCCCCGAGCAGCTTGCGGCGGCGCGCGCCAGTCTCGGACTGGACCGCCCGTACTACCAACAGTACCTGAGCTGGATGTACGACGTGCTGCGCGGCAACTTCGGCACCTCGTTCTGGCGGGGCGAGCCGCTGATCGAGCTGATCATGCGCCGCGCCCCGATCACCATCCAGATCGCCATCATGGCCATCGTCGTCTCGTGGGTCATCGGCCTGCCCATCGGCATGCTGTCGGCCGTCCGCAGAAACTCCGGCCTGGACTACGCCGCACGCTTCTTCGTCACGTTGTTCCAGGCCATCCCGAGCTTCTTCCTGGGGATGCTCGCCATCCTGGTCGGCATCCTGTACTTCAGCTGGCGGCCGTCCATGACCATCGTCTACCTCTGGGACGATCCGGTCAAGAACTTCCAGATGACGGTCGGGCCGGCGCTGGCGCTCGGCGTCGGGCTGGGGGCGTTCATTGCCCGCATCGCCCGCTCCTCGACGCTCGAAGTGCTGGGCGAGGACTACGTGCGGACCGCTCGCGCCAAGGGCCTGCGTGACAAGGGCATCCTGGTGCGGCACGTCCTCAAGAATGCCCTGTTGCCCGTGGTGACCGTCTCCGGCCTGGCGCTCGGCGGTCTGATCGGCGGCTCGGTGGCCGTCGAGCGGGCATTCGGGGTGCCGGGCCTCGGGCTGGCGCTGGTGATGGCTGTCACCGAGCGAGACTGGATGCTGATCCAGAACCTGGCCCTGTTTTACGGCGTCGTGTTCATCCTGGTGAACCTGATGGTGGACGTCAGCTACGCGCTCATCGATCCCCGCATCCGGTACAGCTAGGCTGCCGAGACATCGGCCAGCGCTGTGCTGGCAATGGAGCTACACCGTATGGCAAGGCCGCTTGAGATGGCCCCGGACGCGCGGCCCGGACCGGCCCCCATGGGGGAAGTCGCCGCGCCGACGCAGATGCGACGGCGACCGCGGACCAGCTTCCTCGTTCGGTTCTACCGCTCGTCGCTGCTCGGCACCGGGGCGGCCATCGCGCTGCTGGTGATCTTCGGCATCGGCGCATTCGCGAGCGTCGTCAGCCCGTACGATCCGCTGGCCGCGAACTTCGCCGCCACCCGCCGCGAGCCGTCGCTCCAGTATCTGCTCGGGACCGACTACCTGGGCCGTGATGTCCTCTCGCGCATCTTCTACGGGGCGAGGATCAGCCTGCTGGTGGCCGTCACCTCGGTGCTGCTGGGCGACTCCATCGGGTTCGTCTGGGGCGTAGCGTCCGGCTACATCGGCCGCCGCTTCGACATGATCAGCCAGCGCGTGCTGGACATCATGCTCTCGTTCCCCGGCCTGATCCTGGCGATCCTGCTGATGGCCGGCCTCGGGCCACGTCTGGAGACGGTCATCATCGCCATCGCCATCTCGCGGGTGCCACTCTCAACGCGGGTGATCCGGGCCGTCGTGCTGTCGGTCAAGGAGACCTCGTACGTCGAGTCGGCCCGCTGCATCGGAGCGACGTCCCTCCGGGTGATGGTGCGCCACGTTGCGCCGCAGTGTCTGGCGCCGTTCCTGGTGATCTTCAGCGCCAACCTGGGCACGGCGATCTTTGCCGAGTCAGCGCTGGCGTTCCTGGGCATCGGCGTGCCCGAGCCAACGCCGACGTGGGGCCGCATGCTCGGCGGCGTGCTGAGCGAGGCGTTCCGGCCGCCCTGGTGGCTGATCGTGTTCCCGGGCCTGGCCATCACCATCACGATCATGGCCGCGAACCTGTTCGGCGACGCCCTCCGCGACATGCTGGACCCGAGGCTGAAGCAGCGCCTGAGCTGAGGGCGTGGGCGTGGGGCGTGGGCGTGGGCGTGGGCGTGGGCGTGGGCGTGGGCGTGGGCGTGGGAATGATGCGGTGAAAGGAAGCAACTCCCCATGTCATCCTGAGCGCAGCGAAGGACCTCACCCGCTGACCGTCAACGCTCGCGCCACCCGCCGAGCGTCACCTTGCACCCCACCCGCTGACCGTCAACGTTCGTGTCACCCACTGGCCGTCAACGTTCGCGTCAGCGGGTGAGGTTCTTCGCTGCGCTCAGGACGACAATTGCAACTTGCACGTTTGCACAATCATCCACGCCCCACCATCCGCGACCCTCGATCCACTCCTTCACGTATCTGTTCGCGAGACGACAGACACGAGCGGCAGAATCGCGTATGCTGTGCCCATATGGTCGCGCTTGCTCCTGCCCAATCAGCAACCGGCCTTGACGAGGCCGAGCGGCTCCGCCAGTTTCACGAGGTCTGCCGGCGCGATCTCGTGCAGCTGGCGGGCGTGCACACCTCGTGGTTTGCGCGGAACGCGCTCCAGATCGGCATGCGCGGCCAACTGCGGCGCTTCGCCGACAGTATGGCGCACTTCAACGAGCGTCTGGACAGCCACGGGCTTGCCCACGCCGCCGTCGATATCTGCGCCCGCTACAACGGCACGGTGGACTCGCGCGGCGCGCAGTCGATTCCCGCTGACGGGCCGCTGCTGCTGGCCTCGAATCATCCGGGCATGTTCGACACGCTGGCGATCTACGCCACGCTGCCGCGACAGGATATCCGGGCCATCGCCCGGCCGCAGCCGCTGCTGAATCTGCTCTCCTCGCTGGCCCCGAACCTGCTCCTCCTGCCAGATGAAGGCCCCGGCCGTTCCGGCAGCCTGCGCGAGGTCTTGCGCGTCCTGCGCGAGGGCACGCCACTGCTGATCTTCCCGGCCGGCCACCTGGAGCCCGAGCCGGTGCTGATCGGGCGGCACGGCCCGGGTGACGACTTTCCCACCGAGCCGTTTCAACCGTGGTCGGCCGGTATCGGTACGATGGTCAGGATGGCCGCGCGCCAGGGCATCCCGCTGAAAGTCGTCCCGACCTCCATCGTCGGCGTGCTCTCGTTGAGCACCTGGAACTGGTTCGGACCGTTGATCCGCCGCCGTCCGACGCTCCGTCGGCGCGAGGATCTGGTGGCCGTGCTCCAGGTCGCGTTCCCGTCGTTCGGCCCGACGACGATCCGTGTGACCTACGGCGAGCCGATCGATGCTGCCGAGCTTGCGGCCGAGGAACCCAGCCCCGAGGCGATCACGGCTCGCGTGCAGGGCATCGTCCGGCAGCAGATCGCAGCGGCCCGCAACGACCTTCTCGTCGTGTGAGCGCGCGTCCGCCGTTGCCCGCGCGCAAGACGCGATGACGTGCGGGGAACGGACGGCTACCGTTCGAGCGCCACGCCGAGGTGGCCGGCCGCTTCGTGGAACGTGTCCACCACGGCCAGGCACCCTTCCAGTACCAGCGTCGCCGTCGAGGCCGTTCGCAGCCCGATGGCTGTCATGCCGGCCCGCCGCGCCGCCAGCACGCCATTGGCCGAGTCCTCGATGACGGCGCAACGCTCCGGCTGCACGCCGAGCAGTTCGGCGCAGCGCAGGAAGATGTCCGGCTCTGGCTTGCCATGCTGCACGTCGTCGCCGCCAACGATCACGTCGAAATACTGGCGGACGCCCAGGTTCGTCAGGATCTGCTCGACCCAGCCGTGCCCGCTCGACGATCCGACCGCGCGCGGCACGCCGTGATCCACCAGCCGCTCGATCAGCTCTCGCGCGCCCGCCGGCGGCGTCAGCGGCTTCCCGAACTCGATCAGCACCTGCTGGCGCGTCTCGGCGATATAGTAGGCGGCGTCGTGGGCCAGCCCCATCGCCGGGATGATCTCGGCCAGCATGTCCGGGAACCGCACCCCGATGTAGCGCGCGTTCTCCTCAGGGCTGAGGTACTTGCCCTCGCGGGCCAGCACGCCGTTGGTGGCCGCGAGGTAGATCGGCTCGGAGTCGAGCAGCACGCCGTCCATGTCGAAGATGACGGCATCAAACAGGCAGACACTCATGCGCCGAGTGTACCCGGACCATGCCTACCCAGGCGAACGTGCTCCGGCTAGTCCGCGTACAACTCTGAGAAGAGGTCGTCTGGCGTGAGATGAAGGCCGGGTAGGACGCTATCCAGGTCGATTCGATCTTCGTTGCGCAGCTCAACGCGTGAGCCATCCGCGCCGAAGCAGATCACATCCTCGCGGTCGGGATCGATCATCAGGCTGATCTCCACCCCGTTCGCGCAGTACCAACGGCACTTGGCCTTAAGGTCAGCCCGGCTTTGGTCCGGCGAGACGATCTCGACAACGATATCCCACGGCGTCTGAAATTCCCTGAGGAGCTTACCATCCGCTCGTCTCGGCAGATTCTCCCAGCGATACACCCCAACATCCGGGACGGGCGACCAGCCCCCGAATGTTGCGCGCGTTTCGGGAAATGCCCGTGCAAGTCGACGGGGACGCCCGTACAGGTTCACCCTCTCGGTGAGAGCATACTGGGTCGCACCGTGATACGCTTTTGGGGACACCTTTCGTACGACCCTCCCGTCGAGGTACTCAAGTCCGGGGCTCTCCTCGGGCAGCGCCAGGAACTCGTCCAGGGTCAGGCGGCGGCCAGTCAGCGTCATCATGCTCCTCCCGCGTGGGCCTCGCATGGGTATCGTACCAGCCGCCGCCCGTCACACCCTCGGGGGGGATCTCGGCGTGTCGAAGCCACGTCGAGCGTATCGGGCGCTCGCGTCAATGCTTCCAGGGCACGCTCGACTACCGGCGTCCGAAATACAGCGCCGAGAACAGTTCGTACGGTGTGATGCGGAAGCCTGGGATGACGCTCTCAAGGTCAATGACATCGTCGCCTCGCACCACGATGCGCGAGCCATCCGCTCCGAACCGAAGAACATCCTCTCGGATCGGGTCGATCATCAGACTGATCTCGACGCCATTGGCGCAGTACCACTGACACTTGTCAGCTACGTCGGACCGGCTTTGATCTGGCGAGACGATCTCGACCGCGATGTCCCAGGGTACGAACGAGTCCGTGACGACCTTACCATCCGTATCCTGAGGTACGCGGGACCATCGGTAGACGCCCACATCAGGGATGCGGCTTTGCCCGCCGAACGTGGCTCGCGTCTCAGAGAAGGCCACCGCAAGCTCACGGGGCTCGGCGTAGACGTTGACGCGCTCAACGAACTTCGACTGAATCCGACCGTGGTACATCTTTGGCGACACTTTGGGTACCACCACCCCGTCGATGAATTCGAGGGCCGGGCTCTCCTCGGGCAGCGCCAGGAACTCGTCCAGGGTCAGGCGGCGGCCAGTCAGCGTCATCGTGCTCCTCCCGTGTGGGCCTCGCATGGGTATCGTACCAGCCGCCGCCCGTCACACCCTCAGTACGGGAACTCGAGGTCAGGCCGCTGCTGCGCGTAGCGGGCCTGGGCCACGCCCAGGTTCTCCTGCAACTGGATCGTCAGGCCGCCGTCGACGACCAGCGCGTGCCCGGTGATGAACGACGCCTCCTCCGAGCAGAGGAACACGATGGCATTGGCGATATCGACCGGGCGGCCCGTCCGCCGCAGCGGGTACTGCTGCTCGAAGAAGCGCAGCCCCTCAGGGTTGGTGTCCCAGCGCTGCTGCATCCGCTCCGTCACGATGTGCCCAGGGCAGATCGCGTTCACCCGAATCCCGTCCTGGCCGTAGTCGCAGGCCATCTGCTTGGTCACGCCGATCACCGCGAACTTGCCGGCCTCGTAGATCAGCGACTTCGCGGCCGTCAGCAGCCCATGCACCGACGACAGGTTCACAATCGAGCCGCCGCCGCTCTCCCGCATGTGCGGCACCGCGTACTTGGTCGCCAGAAACATCGACTTGACCAGGACCGCCATTCCACGATCCCAGGCCGCCTCCGAGATCTCGGTCGCGCCGCCGGCCCCGTCCGCGCCCGACGGCGAGTAGGCGTTGTTCACCAGGATCCGCAGCGAGCCCCACTCGTCGACGGCCCGCTGCACCATCGCCTTGATGTCGTCGTGGCTGCCGGTGTCGGCCTGCATCGCCTCGGCAATGCCGCCGTTCGCCCTGATCCGCTCGACATTCTCCTGGGCCAACGCCGGGTTGATGTCGGCGATCAGCACCTTCGCGCCCTCTTCGGCCAGGCGCCGGGCCGTCGCGCCGCCGATGCCCGTTGCGCCGCCCGTCACAATCGCGACCTGTCCTGACAGTCGTTCCACGTGGACCCCCTCGCTGCGAGCTGGTGTTGAGTTGGCTGCGTGAGCCGACCTCGGGCATGCTGCCACAGGGCCGGCACCCGATCATGGTAGCCGCACACGAGGTACCATGATGGCTGCCATCGAACATGATGGCTGCCATCGAAGAGGAGGGCGGACAACGTGAAGATTGTCGCCATCGACAACCTGCTGATGCGGGTCGAGCGCCAGAACTGGCACTTCGTCAAGATCACCACGGACGAGGGCATCACCGGCGTGGGCGAGGCGTCCGTCGAGGGGCGCGAGCTGACGGTCTGCGCCGCCGTCGACGAGTTCAAGCGCTACCTGATCGGCGAGGATCCCGGGCCGATCGAGCACCACTGGCAGCGCCTGCACCGTCACGGCTTCTGGCGCGGCGGGATCATCCTCAACTCGGCCATCGCGGCCATCGAGCAGGCGCTCTGGGACATCAAGGGCAAGAAGCTCGGTGCGCCCGTCTACGAGCTGCTGGGCGGGCCGACCCGCAACCGGGTCCAGGTCTACACCCACGCCGGCGGCCCGACCGCCGAGGCCACGGTCGAGCACGTCCAGAAGCTGATGGAAGAGGGCTACCGGGCGTTCAAGCTCGGGACCGGCCAGCCGAAGAACGGCATGGACGAGCGCACGCTGATCCGCGCGGCCGCGAAGAAGATCGAGGCCGTCCGCAAGGCGGTGGGCGAGGACGTCCACCTGGCGCTCGACAATCACGGGCGGTTCTCGCCGTTCTACGCCATCGAGCTGATGCACGCCCTGCAGCCGTACAACATGCTCTTCCTCGAAGAGCTGGTGCCGCCGGAGAACCTCCAGGCGCTCAAGAAGGTCACCGACGTCAAGGCGAACGTGCCGCTGGCGACGGGTGAGCGGCTGTTCAGCAAGTGGGAGTTCCGCGAGCTGATCGACGAGCAGATCGTGGACATCGTCCAGCCGGACATCTGCCACGCCGGCGGCATCCTGGAGCTGAAGAAGATCGCGGCGATGGCCGAGGCGCATTACATCAAGGTCGCGCCGCACAACCCGAACGGGCCGGTCGCCACGGCGGCCTCGCTGCACCTGTCAGCCGCCATCCCGAACTTCCTGATCCTCGAAACGGCCAAGAACGAGCCGCATCGGACGATTGCCCAGAAGACGGGGTTGAAGATCGAGAACGGCTGGATCGAGCTGCCGAAGACGCCGGGCCTCGGCATCGAGCTTGACGAGGAGGTCATCGCGGCACACCCGTACAGCCCGCGCGACTACGCCAGCGAGTACTACCCCGACGGCTCGGTGGCCGACATCTGACACGGGGATTCGGGTTTCGGGTTTCCGGGGATGGCGCCCCCGAAACCCGAAACCCAGAGTCCGAAACCTACGGTACGAGGCTGGCCCGGGTGATGTGCCCCTTGTCCTGGGCCGCCAGCACCTCGTTGACCTCTTCCAGCGGGAAGCGGTGCGAGACGATCTTGTGGAACGGGTAGACGCTGCTCTTCCGATCCAGCATCCGCAGCGCCTCGCGGAGGTGGCGCGGCTCGTAGACGTGAATGCCGGTGATGGTGCAGTTGTTGGTCACCCAGAACGACGGATCGGCGTCGTAGGTCAGGCCCGGCGAGATATTGCCGATCTCGACGTAGCGCGCGCCCTGGGCCATCATCTTCATGCCCTCGGCCACGACGGCCGGGAAGCCAGCCACATCCACTACGACATCCGCGCCCCAGCCGCCGGTCAGTTCCTTGACGCGAGCCGCGCGATCCTCAGGCGTCTTCGACTCGCGCATATCGATGACATGATCCGCGCCGAACGCCTCGGCAAGATCCAGCCGCTCCGGCACCCCGTCCACGACGATGACCTGTCCCGCGCCGCGCTCCTTCGCCACGGCGATGGCGTACAGGCCCAGGCCGCCGGCGCCCTGGATCACCACCGTCTCGCCGGTCTGGAGATTGCCAACGTCCATGCCGCAGACCACCTGCGAGAACGCGCAGTTGACGCCGACGACCAGGTCGTCAGACAGATGGTCCGGCACCTTGAAGACGGTGTGCCGGGGCCGCAGGTAGAAGTAGTCGCCCCAGCCGCCGTTGAAGTAGGGCGGCTGATCGCACGGCACGGCTGTGTGAGCGTAGCGCAGCGGGCAGGCCCGGCTCCGCCCGGCGAGGCAGTTCTTGCAGCGGCCACAGGGGAAGAAGTACTGGAAGACGACGCGGTCGCCCTCTTTGAGCGGCTGCCCATCCGAATCCGTCGTGACGCCCTCGCCGAGCTTCTCGATGAAGCCGGTCATCTCGTGGCCGTTGTGGCGGGGCAGCGCCCAGTTCCGCTTGATCGGGTCCAGCTCGCCGCGCCAGATGTGCAGGTCGGACCCGCACACATTCGAGAGCGTGATCCGGACCAGGGCGGCTCCTGGTTCCACGTCAGGGACCGGGTACTCGCGGATCTCAAACGGTGCGCCCGCCTTCGCCAGGACGACCGCGCGACCAGTCTTTGCCATCGTGTCCCTCCGCTTAGTGGGTCATGGATCGTAGATCGTGGGTGGTAGGGATCGTGGTCAGTCCGAGAACGATACACCGTCAGCTCGTTCCCATGACCGATGACCCTCGATCCACGACCGGCGGGCGCAGCCTACGGCAACAGGTACTGCGCCGACACCCAGCCGGTGACGCCATCCGACGTGCTGCCGGTGGTGCGGACGTTCTTCCAGGTCACGCCGCCGGCCTTCACGTCCTCGCCGACCACGTCGAGCTGCGTGTCGTCCAGCAGGATGGCGATGACCCGCGCATCGGGCCGAGGCTCGGCACGCAGGTTCGCACCGGTCCCACCCGTCTTCGTGATCCGCAAGCGGATGAGCGCCGTTGGCGACGCCGCCGGTGGCTCGGGCAGAGCCGCCGTGGCCGGGCTGGCCTGTGCAGCCGGCGTCTCCAGCAGCGGGGCGGCGCTCGGCTCGGGCGTCGGCTCCAGGGCCGGGACGAGCGTCGCCGTTGGCGCGAGCGTCGGCTCGGGTGTCGGCGCAACCGGAGTCGGCGAGGCCGCCTGCGCGGCTGCCGACAGGCGAGGGCGTGACGCCCCCCGCGCCAGCTCCTGCTCGCGCCACGCCTTCACCGCTTTCCAGGCCGGGCGCGGCGAGTGGTCCTTGTTCAGGATCGCGAACCAGGGCATCCCGTCCTGCGGCGCGGTGTGGTACGGCGAGGTGCTGGCGTCCAGGTTCGAGAGCAGCAGCCCGGTCATCCAGGGCCAGTTCCTCTGCGCGTACTGGAACGAGCGCACGACGTACTCGGCCTGCTTCTCTGCCGAGACACGCATCCAGTCGTACTGGCCCATGTTCTTGCCCGAGTCCAGCAACCAGCCGAACTCGGTTCCCCAGAGCGGCGTGTTGCCGTCGCCCTGCTCCACCATGATCTGCCGATACAGCTCGGCACGGCGGAAGCAGATGCCGCAACTGCCAGGGTCCGTCTCCGGCTCGAAGTTGCCGCCGTAGTTATGGATGGCCACCACATCCATCGAGCCTTTGACGCCCGCCGCGTACATCCCGCGCAGAAACTCCAGGTCGTCCACCTGCGCGGCCGGCGAGAGGCCGCCGGCGATCACCAGGGCGTTCGCGTCGCCCTTCTTGACGCCCCGGTACGCCGCCTTCACGAACTGCGCGTAGCCGGACGGGCTGGGGTCGCCGCCCCACTCGAACGGCAGGTTCGGCTCGTTCAGGACCTCGTAGGCGACGATGGCCCCCTTCCCGTGCGCGGCCATCGCGGCGTAGAACGCTTCGACCGCGCCGGTGTCGGCCTTCGACGGCTTGCCACCGGCCCAGTCGGGCGCGCCGTCCACCCGCACCACGAGCTTCATGTCCTCGCCGCGCGCCGCCTTCATCACGTTGTCGAGATCGTTCTCGGACGATTCGCGGAACGTGTAGCGGCCCCGGCGCGGCTCCAGGCGCGCCCAGTTGACGATCATTTTGGCGTGGGTGAAGCCGCCTTCACGCGCCATCGCCATACTGCGCGGGTTGGTGGTGTCGACGATGATGCCGACCGCGAAATCATCGAAGGCCTCGCCGCTCGACTGCGCGAGGGCCGGCGTTGACGGCAGCGACGTGGTCAGCACTCCGAGCACCAGCAGCGTCACGCCGACCACAGAGAACCAGAGCCGCACGAACCCCTCCAGGCGATACAGGCATCGTCGTCTAGAACGAGCCTTCAGGCGTGACGGGTTCGTAGCAGGACGTAACGAGCAGCCGGACAGCCAGCCGAGCGCGGCGTCGCTAGCCGACCAGGCGTCCGAGCGGCCCATGCGACACCCAGCCGCAGGCGTCGGGGAGGTAGAGGCAGGTGAAGCGGATCATCGGGACGGCGAAGGCGGCCATCGCAAACTTCATCGACTTGCCGAGGAAGCAGGCCAGCAGGAAGCGCCAGAGCGGGTACTTGAGCACGCCCGCCGCGAATCCGATGGCGTCGAAGACGGGATTCGGCACAAACGCGAAGAAGACGACGCACCAGAACCCGTACTTGACCATCAGGTGGTTGGCGCGGTCATACACCTTGTTCTGCGGAAACAGCTCGCGCCCGCTGGCCCCAAGGACGTATCCCGACAATTCGCCGAGCGCGCCGGCGATGCCGGCCACCAGGGTCACGCCGAACGGATCGAGATACAGCGCGGCCCGCGCCACGATGAAGAGGTATGGGATCGGCAGGGCCACGCTGGCCGTCGCCACGAACACGACGCCGAACACGCCGACGTAGCCCCAGTTTCCGACCTTGTCCCAGTCAATCGGGAAGAACAGAAACAGGCCGCTCATCGCCCCGAGCGCCAGCAGGGTCAGGACGAGCTTCCAGACCGAGCGCTTCGCCGGCGGGGCCTCGGGCTGCTGGTCACCAGACGGGCGCAGCTCGACGGGCGGCGTGATGGGGCGCACCGGTACGGGGCGCGAGGCGGCAGCCGAGGATACGTGGTCAGTCATGCACGGGAAAAATCGTTCAACACGGATCGGGCCTTGTACGGATGCTCCGGAGGTCTCACTCCGTGGAACGCGCATGCCCCTCTCATTGGGACGGCAGCGAGCGGATCATACTGCGCTTCTCGCCCTATCAGCCAGAGAAATGCGTGTCATCACCTTGCGAGCACGTTACGAGCATCAGCAAAGCCCGCCGGCCGCCGTCCACAAGCCTGCGGCAGGCGCTCGCGGACGGCGCCGTGGCGTGTGCTCACCGCCCGCCACGACAGATCGAACGGTAGCTCTCTTCGACCTGGGCGTTGAGGTTCGGCGAGTTGAGCGTGCGGTAGATGTCGGAGAAGAGGGCGAAATCCTCCTGCGAGAGCAGCTTGGACACCTCGTCCGACGAGGGCAGGCCGCCCTGCCGCTCGGCCAGCCAGCGCACGAAGTCGCGCTCGGTGTTGAAGGCGGCCTGCTCGCGGGCCACGCAGTCGCCGTAGCCACCGCCCATCCGCGTGGTCGTGGCATGATCCGAAGCGTGCCGCAGCTCGTGGGCCAGCACGTCGGCCAGCAGCCACGTCGAGACCTCGGTGAAGTTCGGGTTGACCATCAGCGTGCGGTCCGCCGGGCGGTACGCCGCGAACGCCCGCCGCGCGATCTCCTGCGAGCTGTAGATCGCCACGCCGTGGTTGGCCGCGGTGGTCAGCAGCTCACGACCTTCCGGCCAGAGCCAGAGCAACGAGATGGCCTCGGCAAAGCGAGCCTCGGTCACCAGCCCGGCCCCGATGTACTTGTACTGGAGCCAGTTCGAGTCTTGCAGCTCGTTCCACTGCGCCCACCACTCCTCGCGGCCACAGCTCGGGTTTCGACTCAGGCAGGGCCAGCCGTTGTTCGCCGGGGCCTGGTCGATGGTCCGGAAGACGAACTCGTTCGGGGTGCGCCGCCGGCCAGCGCCAATCGCGGAGACGGCCGCCGACTCGGTGCGCCCGCCGCTGGCAACGGAGCCGGACCCACTCGCCGGTGCGCCGGACGGCTGACCGCCAGCCGGCCGGGCCGTCGCCGGCGGATCGATGCTGTTGCCTTCCCAGGTCAGCAGGCCGCGAGCGGTCAGCGCCCAGTGCCGATACCCATCCGTGAAGGTGGCCGTGTTGGTGGACTTGCGCCAGAAGGCGAGACCGGTGGTCGTCTGCTGGAGCACGTCACCGCTCGCGCCGTCGGTGTGCTCGCACTCGACGGGATCGCCCATGACGTCGCCCAGGATCGACTTGAGCTGCGCGAAACCCTGCACAAAGGCGGGGGCTGCGCCGGGAGCACAGAACGGCGCGCCTTGCGCCAGTGCCATCGGCGCGGGCTGCCCCAGAAGAATGGTCAGGGCGAGAAACGCCCCGACGATGCGAGCCAGCGTATGCATGCGAGTTCCCCCGCCTCGTGTGGGCGTCCCGACCGGACGGTCGGGCAACGTCGGATCGCCTTCCGGACCGCCTGTCGAACTGTCTTCGGCGTACAACGAACGACGCAGCGCGCCGGTGACCGCTGGCAGCACGGCTCGCCCGCCGCACGCGCCACCGCGATCAGTCAGGCCCGACGTTGTGCGATGCATCGGTTATGACAAACGAACGGCCTGGCCGGTTTCGGCGCTGCGGTACAGCGCCTCCAGCGCCCGTGCCTGGGCCAGCCCGTTCTCGGCCGGCGCCAGGAGCCTGCCTGCCCGCACGCTCCTGGCGAAGTGATCGGCCTCCAACCCCATCTGATCGGCGCCAGGGACCGTTTCCGTCCGCCGCTCCCCGCGCGACGTGATGGTGATCTCGGACGGCAGGCGCTCCGGCTGGAACGCCTTCTCGACGAGGATCGCCCCGTCGAAGCCGCTGACCTCGTACCGAGCGGTGCTGGTCGTGTCGAAGCTGCCATCGATCAGCGCCATCCGATCCCCCGGGAACCGGACCACCGCTGCAAAGAGGGTGTCGACGCCCAGGAGGGGATCCTTGCGCTGGAACGCCGTGACCTCGACTGGCTCCGCGTCGAAGAGGAGACGCGCAGCATTCAGCGCGTAACAGCCGACGTCCATGAACGCGCCGCCATCGAGACCGGCCTGCACCCGGACATCCGGAGTCGGAGCCGCGCGCCGCTCATCAGGCATCGCATAGGTGAACGAGGCCCGCACGATGGTCGGCTCGCCGATCGCGCCGCTGGCGATCAGCTCACGAACGCGGGCGTGCTGCCGATGGTGGCGGTACATGAACGCCTCCATCAGCACCACGCCGGCCGCCTCGCACGCCGCGATCATCTGCTCGACATCCGACACGCGGCGGCTGAGCGGCTTCTCGCACAGGACGTGCTTGCCGGCGGCGGCTGCCTTGACGGTCCATTCCGTGTGCAGCGAGTTCGGCAGTCCGATGTAGACGCCGTCGATCTCGGGATCGGCCAGGAGTTCTTCATAGGAGCCGTACGCCCGCGGGATGCCAAGCTCGCAGGCAAATGCCTGGGCGCGCTCGAGATCGCGGGCAGCCACGGCCGCCACGATACCCTCGGATCCCGTCCGGACGCCCGGCACGAAGCGCTTGCGCGCGATGTTGGCGGCGCTCAGGATGCCCCATCGAAACGGCTGCTCTGCCACACATGTCTCCCAGGCGACTCACACGTGCCGATCCGTTCAGCACGAGTCGTCGTGAAGGAAGCGTACCATCGGGCGGGCCATCGGCCAACGATTGCCGCCCGATGCAGTGGCGCGGTGTTTGGCGACGAACACACGGAGCAGTGAGGGGCTTCCTGCCGTTCTCTGCCTACCGGGGGTTCGCGCCCGACGGCTGCGAGATCTCCTCCAGGGTTGCCCCCTTCAGCCGGTCGTCGCCCAGGTCCGTCGCAAGGTCGGCCAGGGCCACCACGCCGACCAGCCGGTCGCCGCGGTCCAGCACCGGCAGGCGTCGAATCTGCCGTTCGCGCATCACGCGGGCGGCGGCGTCGGCCGGCTCGTCTTCGAAGACCCAGGTCAGCTGCGGCGACATCACCTCGCGGACGTGGGTGGTGTTCGGATCCTTCGCGGCAGCCGTCGCCCGCACCGAGAGGTCGCGGTCGGTGACGATGCCGATCAGCTTGGAGCCGTCGCAGACGGGCAGCGAGCCGACGTCGAGATCCCGCATCTTCCGCGCAACCTCGGCGATCGTCGCCTCTGGATCGACCGTCGCCACGCTGCGGGTCATGACGTCCCGCACGGCTGGCTCACTGCCACCAGACATCGTGCCGGCCGAGCCGCCCATCATCGAATCGAGCCAGCCCTGACGGTACGCCACGTACGCGCCGCCGGCCATCGCCCCGCCGAGCAGCCAGGGCGTCCAGCCCCAGCCCGAGTTGTAGGACGGATCGACCTCCTGCACGAGCCGCTTGCGGTACTCGTGCAGCTTGGCGTCGATCAGGTCCGAGCCCTGCTTCGCCAACAGCTTGCTGCGCTTGTCGAGCTCCAGCGGCTGCAGAAGCTGATCGCTGGCGCGCTCGCCGGCCTTGCCGTACTCACGCAGCATCATGGCGATGGGCAACACGGCCAGCGGCAGCCACGCCGACTTCGACTGCGCCGCTGCCTGCCCGAGCATCCGCGGGAAGTCGCTGCCGGCCGATGCCCCCAGCGATGTGCCCGCCGCCAGCAGGGCTGCCTTCAGCCGCTCGCCGCGGGACTGCTGCTTCTGGCGGCGCTTCCACCAGAGATAGCCCAGACCACCCGCCGCCGCCGTCATCGCCAGCCCGCCCAGCGACGACATGATGGGCATCATGCCGTTGCTCTCGCCGCGCCCGAACGTGCCCGGCTCTTCCTGCCGGTCGTCCCAGGCCCGGTAGCCGCTGGACTCCGCGCCAACCGGAGTGTTGCTGCCCTGTCCGGCCGGGGCGGCCGACGAGCTGAAATCAGAACCGCTCGGATGGGACGACTCGACGCGGCTGGCCGAGCTGCCGGCCCGCCTGCGCTGGGCGGCTGCCGGCCCCTGGCTGGAAAACGGCGAGGTCGCCTCGCCGGCGGCCGGGGGCACTGAGCCGCCGCTTGTCCGCGCGCCGGCCGCTGTCGGCATATTCGTCGGGGTGTCGATCAGCTCGCCGGCCTCGGTCCAGGACTCGGGGCCGCCCTCGCGGACCGTCGCCGCGCGGGACTCATCTCGTGGATTTGCATCCATGACCCTGCTCCTCCTCGGTTGCGGATGGGCGGCCCGACCACAGAGGCTCCGCACGCTGACTGGCAGCGCGCGGAGCCTGGCAAGCACGGCTCGCCTCGGAAGGGCGTTCGCCCCGTGGCCCCGGCAAGTGCAGAATCTATGCCTACCCGGTGTGCTCCAGGCGAAGCAGGGAGGCATGACGCGCTACGGGCGGAACTCCCAGACGAGGACCTCCGCGCCCGCGCCACCCGCCGGCGCCGTCACCGTGCGGCCGTCCGCCGCCACCAGCCGGGCGGCGTCGCCCTCCGCGAGCGAGCCGGCTCCCTCCAGGTCAACCGGACCGCGCGCCACGTACAGGTGGACGAAGGGCGCGTCCGGCAGGGCCACGCTGGCCCCGGCCGTCAGCCGAGCGCCCCACAAGGTCGCCGCCTGCTGCTGGATGGTGACCGCGCCGTCGTGGCCGCGCCCGGAGGCGATGGGGACGAGCTGGCCGCTGTCGATCAGGCTGCCGATATGGGTCTCCTGGTACCCGGGGTTGATGCTCTTCGTGTCGGGGAGCACCCACATCTGGACGAAGCGCACATCCGTCTTCGCCGAGTAGTTGATCTCGGAGTGGAGGATGCCGCTGCCGGCCGACATGCGCTGCGCGTCGCCCGGCACGATCAGCCCACGGTTCCCCTGGGAGTCCTTGTGCTCGAGCTCGCCCTCCAGCACCCAGGTCACGATCTCCATGTCGCGATGCGGATGGGTGTCGAAGCCGGTGCCAGCCTTGACCACGTCGTCGTTCGAGACGAGCAAGAGGCCGAAATGGGTGTTCTTCGGATCGTAGTGGCGGCCGAAGCTGAAGCTGTGCCGGGAGTCGAGCCAGCCGGTCCGGGTCTGGAATCGGTCCGCGGCACGTCGGATGTCGACGGTGGGAACGGTCTGCGCCACGAGAGTGTGCCTCCGCGCACGCACGATGGCGTGCGGTGCAGCCTGCCCCGGCCAGCACAGCGCGCTGAGCGGACAGGGAGCTGAGTGCCTCGACGCCCGCACTGCGTCGGATCGTTCAGCCATGAACGATAACAGCGGGCGTGGCAGCCGTATTCCGTGCTCCAGGCTGGAGGCCCTCACCCCCCGACCGAGGGAGGCCCGACTGGGTCGGGGGGTGAGGGCCCTTACCACAGGAAGTAATCAATCTTCATCAAGCCCCGACGACGCTGCACGACGCGCTCAACATGCAAGCGCCCTGCCGACCGCTGGTGCCGGTTCGCGCCCGAGTCGCTATCATGTGAGTCTTGAGCCAGCACGTTCAGCCCATCGACGCCGAGGCTGCGCTGCCCAGAGAGACCACCGGTGGTCTGTTCTCGGCGGTCGTGCGCCTGTACCCGGCGCTCGCAGTCCCCGAGTTCCGCCTGCTCTGGTTCATGTCGTTCCCGTCCACCATGACGTGGTCGCTGTGCGCCGTTGCGACGGGCTACGCCGCCCTCACCATCTCCGGCTCGGCCACGGTCCTGGGCATCGTCACCGGCCTGAGCGGCCTGCCGATGCTGGTGCTCGCGCCGATTGGCGGCGTGGTGGCGGACCGCTTTCCCCGCAAGAACGTCATCATCGTGGCCCAGTGCATCCTGGCAGCCGGCGCGCTGGCCCTGGCGATCCTCAGCCTGCTCGGGATCATGGAAGTCTGGCATCTCGCAGCGCTGGGCCTGCTCCAGGGGGTCGCGTTCTCGTTCAACATGCCGGCCCGACAGTCCCTGCTGATGGAGGTCGTCGGGCCGAAGCTCACGCGCAGCGCCGCCGCGCTCAACACCGCCGCGCCCAACTTCTCGCGGGTGGTCGGCCCGAGCGTCGCCGGCATCATGCTGGCCACGCCCGGCATCGGCGTCTCGGGCGTGTTCGTCACGATGTGCATCATGTACGCCATCGTCTTCGTGTCGCTGCTGCGGCTCCCGCCGAGCGCGAAGCCGCCGGCGGCCGGCAGCGGCATGCGGGCCGTCTGGGACTCGTTGCTGGAGGGGTTCCGCTACATCCTGTCGTCAGCGGTCCACCGGGGACTGCTCGGCACGGCGTTCGTGCTGCTGATCCTGGGCGCGCCGGTCCTCCAGATCATGCCGGTCTTCTCGGAGCACGTCTTCAACGTCGGCGCGACGGGTCTCGGCATGCTGCTCTCGGCCAACGGCATCGGCGCGCTGATCGGCTCGGTCGGCGTGGCCGCCGTGACCGGCTTCCGGCGGCTCGGCCTGATCCAGGTCGGCTTCGGGTTCGCGTTCGCCCTCTCCATCGTCGGGTTCTCGCTTGCGCCGAGCCTCTCGATGGCCGTGGTGATGATCGGCCTGTTCGGGGCGGCGCAGTCGTGCTACATGTCGCTGAACAGCACCATGCTGATGGGCAACACCGAGCCACGGATGTACGGTCGGGTGCTGAGCGTCTACCTGATGACGTTCGCGGTGACGCCCATCGCCGCGATGCCCCTGGCATGGCTGACCGACGTGATCAATCCGCAGACGGCAACGCTCGGAGCGGGGTTGGCCGTCCTGGCAGCCGTGGTGATCCTGGCCGTCGCCAGCCCGGCCACCCGCACGGCTCGGTAGGTCATCGGCCCCAGATCTGGCAGCGGCCAGTACAATGGCTCTGCGGGTCGTGCACGGTCATGGACACCAGGGCGATTGTCGGGACGAGGAGCGACGTGGCAAGAGCGAAGCGGGCGGGCGACGCCGAGCATCCTCGGAAAGCATCGAGCGAGAACCGGGTCTCGGCAGCGTTCTTGCGCGCCCTGGCAGACCTCGACTTCGTCCGCAACTGCACCGTCGAGTACACGGACGCCGGCCTCGCCATCTGGACCATTATCGACGCGCCGCTCGACGACCGCGCGGCCCGGCAGCAGGTCTACGACGCCGAGCTTGCCGCCGCGGACGAGGCGCCCGAAGCCCGCGTGACGTTCCGCCTGCTCAACGTTCGCGAGCACAGCGCGGAGACGCTGCATCAGCTGGTCCCAAGCCTGCCCGACGAGTGGCTCACGGGCGAGGGCAGCGCCTGACGTGCCGAACCGTGCCGAGCATCTGGCAAAGGCGCAGGCGAACGAGGCGCTCAGCCTCTCCCTGCAGTCAGGGCCGGCGCTCGACTGGTCGGTTACCATCCTGTTCTACGCCGCGCTCCACCTGGTCGAAGCGGTGCTGGCGCCGCAGGCGCACTCGCGCACCCACATCGAGCGAGATGGGCGCGTCCGTCAGCATCCGCTGCTCCGCCCGATCTACGGTCAGTATCGTGAGCTGAAGGACGCCAGCCTGCTCGCCCGCTACGACTGTCGGCGCTTCACCCCGGCAGACGTGGCGCTGCTGCGCGCGTACGAATATGACGTCATCAAGCAGCACCTGCGCCAGCCGCTCGGCCTGACGTTCTAGCCTGACGCCCGGCCTCCCAGGTTGAACCGCGCGCCGCGCCGGTCTACGATGCCGGCCCAGAGGCCGTGCACCGCTCGCACGGCCGCGCGGCCACGTCCAGGCAGCGATTCCGTGCCAGACAGCACACGCCGCCGGCCGGCCTCGACGCAAAGGAGCTACGGACGCATGACGGCACAGCCGTTCACCCTGGGGGCAACCGCCAGCGCCCCGCCGCCCGATCAGTGCATCGAGATGTACCGCCAGATGGTGCTCATCCGCCGCTTCGAGGAGCTGGCCCTCAAGCTGCGCCTTGACGACCGCATCCACGGCGTCGTGCACCCCTACGTCGGCGAGGAGGCCATCGCCGTCGGCGTCTGCGCCAACCTCCGCGTTACCGACCGCATCGTCAGCAACCATCGCGGCCACGGCCACTGCATCGCCAAGGGCGCCCACGTCGACCGCATGATGGCCGAGCTGTTCGGGCGGCGCGACGGCTACTGCAAGGGCAAGGGTGGCAGCATGCACATCGCCGACTTCAACGTCGGGATGCTCGGCGCGAACGGCATCGTCGGGGCGGGCCTGCCGATCACCGCTGGCGCAGGCGTCGCGGCGCAGCTCGAAGGCGGCGACGCCGTGGCGGTCGGCTTCTTCGGCGACGGCGCGACCGGCGAAGGGCCGTTCCACGAGTCGCTCAACATCGCCTCGCTCTGGAAGCTGCCGGTCATCTGGGTCTGTGAGAACAACCAGTTCGCGGTGGATACGCCGGTCGCGTCCGGGCTGGCCGCGCACAACGTGGCAGACCTCGCGGCCGGCTACGACATGCCCGGCTACGTGGTGGACGGTAACGACGTGCTGGCCGTCTACGAGGCCGCGAAGAAGGCGGTGGCGCGGGCGCGGGCCGGCGAGGGGCCGACGCTGCTCGAATGCAAGACCTGGCGCAAGCACCAGCACGCGCTGCGGAACGTCGTCAATCCCGAGAGCCGCCCGGCCGATCAGGTCGCCTACTGGTCTGGGCGCGACCCTATCGAGGGGTTCGAGCGCTACCTGGTGAGCCAGGGCATCCTGAACGCCGATCAGCTTGCGGATGTCGGCCAGAGCATCGACCACGACCTTGAGGACGCCGTCGCCTTCGCCGAGGCCAGCCCGTACCCCGAGCCGGAAGAGGCCCTGGAAGACGTCTTCGCGCGGTGACGCCGCATTCCTAGACAGGACAGTGCACATGCCCACGATGAGCTTCGCCGCCGCGCTCGAAACAGCGATGGCCGAAGAGATGCAGCGCGATTCGCGCGTCTACACCATGTCAACCGCCCCCTCGCCGGCCCTGCTCAAGGAGTACGGCGAGTCCCGTGTCCGCCGCATGCCGATCTCCGAGGCCACCATGACCGGCATCGCGGTCGGGTCGGCCGGCTGCGGCTTCCGGCCGGTCGTCCACTGGCGCTCGGTCACGTTCGCCTTCATGGCGTTCGATCAGGTGGTGAATCAGGCCTGCAAGATCCGCTACATGTTCGGCGGCCAGCGCGACTTTCCCATCGTGTTCCGCGCCAGCTACCTGAACGGCACCCGTTCGGCCGCCCAGCACTCGCAGACCGGGTACGCGCTGTACGCTCACCTCGCCGGCCTCAAGGTGCTGCTGCCCTCCGGCGCGGCGGACGCGCGCGGCCTGCTCAAGACGGCCATCCGCGACGACAACCCGGTCGTCTTCTTCGAGCCGGGCCGCATCGACCCGATCGCCGAGGAGGTGCCGGACGGCGATGGGCTGGTGCCGATTGGCGTCGCCTCGGTCAAGCGGCCCGGCACGGACGTGACGATTGTGGCGCTCGGCTACATGGTCTACCCGGCCCTGGCCGCCGCCGAGAAGCTGGCCGCCGAGGGCGTCTCCGTCGAGGTGGTCGATCCGCGCACGCTGGTGCCCCTGGACGCCGAGACGATCCGCAACTCGGTCCAGAAGACCGGGCGGCTGATCGTCGTGGATGAATCTGCGCCGACCTGCTCGATGGCCTCGGAGATCGCCGCCGTGGCCGCCGAGGATTGGGACACCTGCCGCTCGCTGAAGGCCCCGATCCGCCGCGTGACGACGGCCGCCGTACCGATCCCGTTCAGCCCGCCGCTGGAAGACTTCGTCCTGCCGGACGAGGGCAACATCCTGGCGGCCGTCCGCGAGCTGCTCGGGTACGCCGCCCCGGCCGGCGTCCGCTGACCTCCCGATCTCTTCTCGTACACTCGGAGCTGCAATGAGTGACACAACGCCCGCCGACAGCGGGTTTCAGCTCTCGGCAAACCACGTCGGCGTGAGCGTCAGCGACCTCAGCCGATCTATCGCGTTCTATCGCGACCTGCTCGGCTTCAACATCGCCTACGAGCGCGGCGAGGTCACCGCCGAGTACATGCCGCGCCTCGTCGGCATCCCCGGCGCGCGGTTGAAGATCGCCGGCCTGGACATCCCCGGCCTGCACCTTGACCTGATCGAGTACATCGCGCCGAAGGGCGCTCCGCGGGCCGGCCCGCCGAACGATGTCGGCAACGTCCACATCGGGTTTACCGTAGACGACATGTGGGCGGCCTACAACCGGCTGGCAGCGGCTGGCGTCGAATTCAAGTGCGAGCCGGTCAGCCCCACGACCGGCCCGAACAAGGGCGGCTGGGCCGTCTATTTCACCGATCCAGATGGGACGACCCTGGAGATGATCCAGCGGCCGAAGTCCGAAGGCTGACCGGGACAGCCACCCGGCACACGAGGCCAGCGCAGCGCGTACGACGGGCTGCGCTGGCCTCACGCACCCTGGCCCCGCTGGGCCTGCTGCTGCTCGTACTGCTGGTCCGGACACCCGTCCGTCCAGCACCACCGGTGTTCCACGGCCTGCCGCCGAGCGTCCCCGAAGCGGCTCAGCCCGACCAGGCTGGCCCCCGCTTCGTGAACCTGCCGCCGGGCTACGGCGCGTCGCTCTACCAATCTCCAACTGACGGCCCGTTCCTGGCCGAGTGGAGCGGCGGCACGCCAATGACCGCCCTCGGGCAGCGCTTCGAGGACGGCCACGCCCGCTGGCAGCTTGCGCGCGACCCGCTCGGCAACGAGGGCTGGATCGCCGACCTGTTCCTGAGCGAGCAGCCACCGGATGACGCGCCGCCAGACGGGGACGAGTCGTACCTCTCCGCCGTCTCCTGGGCCGGCGAGATCGTCATCTGCGCCAACCCGGCCGGCGGGCCGCCCGGCCTCGACGGCGACGACTTCGTCACGCTGGTGGCGGTGGCCGTGGCACGCTGGCAGGCCACGGCGGATGGCCTCCTGCCCCTCCGCACGACCGGCCGCTGCGAGGCCGACCCGAACCTGCGCGGAGACAAGGTCAACGTCGTCGGCTGGACGCCGGACGTGGGCCTGGTCATCGCCGGGTTGGCCTGGCCCGACGCCGACTCAGGCACGCTGAGCGAGACGGACGTGATGCTCAGCCGAGGCTACTTCGAGCGGCTCCACGCGCAGCGGCCCGGCCAGACGATCCGCGCCTGCGCCTTCTCCACGCTCGTGCATGAGCTTGGGCACGTGATCGGGCTGGATCACCCGCGCTCACGCCTCCTGAAATCGAGCATGCAGGCGGTCGGGGCGTCCCGCTGCGACAAGGCGATCCCGAGCGCCAGCGACCGCGCCCAGTTGCTCAAGCGATACAGCCCGTCAGGCCAGGAACAGCGCCCCACCGATTGACCACTCGAACGACGACTCGATTCACGGAAACTCGGCGGTCGAGGGCCACGGCGAGGCCTCGCCGACCGGTACCATGTGGCAGGATACGGCACGACAGGGGTGACGGGCGGCAGCGGGCTGCTCGTCTGGGTGAATGCGCTCGTGGACCTCCTCGGCACAACTGCGCCTCGCCGTGCGCCACGGCAGCGAGACGCCCGGCCATGACGGCCGCGACATCCACCGACCGGACTGGCGCGCAGGACCGGCCAAGCAGCCGCGACGTCACACCGGCTCAGCGCTGGGCCATGTGGATGATCGGGTCCGAGATGGGCCTGTTCATGATGGCGATGGGCCTGGTCGGCCCGCTGACGTTCGTGCCGCTGTTCGTCAGCCGCCTGAACCCCGATCCGTTCGCCATCGGGCTGGTCACGGCGGCGTTCCAGCTTGGCTGGCTCCCGCAGTTGTTCGTGGCAGGGTACGTCGAGCGCAGCCACAAGAAGTGGCCGTGGGTCCAGTGGTTCGGCAGCATCGAGCGCCTGCCGATCCTGGTGCTGGCCCTCTGCGCGCTGGCCGCGCCGAGCGTGGGCGTCCCGATCCTGGTCGTGGTCTACCTCGCCTGCTTCGCGCAGACGATGTGCGGCGGCTTCGCCACGACGCCCTGGCTGGAGGTCATCTCGCGCGCCGTGCCGGGCCGCCTGCGTGGCCGCTTCCTGGGCGGCTCCACGATGGTCGGCACGCTCCTGGGCGCGGGAGCCGCCGCGTTCGCCGCGCCACTGCTGGACTCGCTGGAGTTCCCGTACGGCTTCGCAGCCTGCTGGGCGCTGGCCTTCGGCATCTTCCTGCTCAGCCTGATCCCGCTCTGGATCTACCGCGAGCCGCCCGGGCCGCCACCGCGCCCCAAGCGCTCGCTGATGAACCAGCTTGGCGATCTGCCCCGCATCATGATCGACGACAGGCGCTTTCGGCGGTTCGTGGGCGGCCTGATGCTGGCGGCGCTCGGGACGATGAGCAACGGGTTCCTGGCCGTCTACGCCGTCTCGCAGCTGGGCGCATCTGATGATCTGGTGGCGTGGTTCACGGCGGCGCTGCTGATCGCGCAGACAACGGCCAGCCTCGCGTGCGGCTGGCTGGCCGACCGCTTCAACATGCGGGTGGTCGGCATGGCGATGGGCCTGTCGTCTGCCGTGCAGGCAGTCGTCGCACTGCTCGCGCCGAGCGCAGCCTGGATGCTGCTGGCCTTCCTGCCGCTGGGGGCCGTCCAGTCTGGCAGCATGCTGGCCCGCATGGCCGGCCCCATCGACTACGCCCCGCACGACCGCTTGCCGACCTACGTGGCGCTGTCCGGGGCGCTGGTGAGCTGCTGTACGGCCGCCGCGCCGCTGCTCGGCGGGCAACTGGTGGCGTGGCTCGGGTATCCGTGGCTGTTCGGCTTGAGCGCCCTGGTGGCCCTGCTGGCCGTGCCGATGCTCGGCCAGGGGGCCGCGCCGCTCCCGCGCCCCGTCGTCGCCGTGCCCGTCGACGGCGAGGCCAACGCCTGATGCGCCGCCTATACTTCCCGCGCCTCTGGCAGCAGCCCCAGAACGTCCGGCCGAGGAGTGCCTGAAGGATGACCGTCTCGGTTCGCTGGCTCGACCACACCGCCATCGCCGTTCACAGCATCGAGGCGGCGTTGCCGCTCTACCGCGACCTCCTCGGCGGGGATCCCGAGGAGATCCACCACAACGAGCAGGCCGGCTTCTCGGTGTTGCAGCTCCGGTACCCGCACGGCGGCGGCATCGAGCTGATCCAGCCGTACGGCCCGAGCGGCTTCCTGCACGACTTCCTGGCGAAGCGCGGCGAGGGCGTCCACCACATCACGTTCCTGGTCAACGACCTCAGGGCCGCCGTGGCGGAGGCCCGAGCAGCCGGCGTGCGCGTCGTGGACGAGAACTACGACAACCCGCGCTGGTTCGAGGCGTTCATCTCGCCGCGCAGCGCCAACGGCACCATCGTGCAACTGGCGCAGACGGACGACGGCTTCAAGGATCCGATGCAGTTGTGCTCGCCGCACGCGTTCCCGCACATTCACCGGCCGGGGTAGACACGGCAGAGATCAACGCAGCTGGCAATCAGACGGGGCTTGATGGCGTTTGACGAATGAACCACGTAGTCCGTGCGTCAGGTCGGGGGCTCTCACCAGGGCACGTGCAGGTTCATTGGTGTTCCCGAAACACCGTCAAGCGAGCGGTCAGGGACTGAAAGCCCCGACGAGGTGCACGACGAGTCCCTCATGCCAGTGCCCTGGACGCCCTCACACGAAGCCATCCGCGCGCTCGGACGTTCGGGTATCCTGGTGACACATCCGGCGCCACCGCCGCGTTGACCGAGGCACGGGCATCGCGCACCGTCCACGCGGAACCGGGATGACGCGGACATCGTCGTCATCCGCACGACCACGCTCTTCGGGGTACGCATGTTTCGAAAGGTTCGGCTGCTCCTGGCGGCCCTCCTGCTGCTGTTGGCCGCTATGCCGGCGGTTCCACCACCGGTGGCGTCCGCCCAGGTGCGAGACGGCGCCACGATGACGGTCCTACGCGGGCAAGTCGCCGTCATCCACGCCGACGGGACCGCCGTGCAGCCGGCGCCGAGCGGCACGCTCGTGAAGGCGGGCGACGAGATCCGCACCCTCTCGAAGACGGGCGCGCTGATCACCTTCTTCACCGGCACCGAGATCGAGATGGGCGAGGACACCATCCTCGCCGTCGACCGCATCGCGGTGGATGGCTCAAAGGTCGACATCTCGCTCAAGCAGGTCTTCGGGACCACCCTCAATCGGGTGCAGTCGCTGACCGACCCCTCGTCGGTGTACCGCATCGACGCCGGCGGCGCGACAGCGGTGGTGCGGGGCACCACCTTCCTGCTGATCGGCCCGGTCGCCACGTCGCGCGGGAACATCTCGGCGCTCATCTGCCTGGACGACTGCGACGGTCGCACATCGTTCGCTGGCTGCCCGGTTGCGCCGTTCACGGCGTTCGGCGTGCAGGTCGGCGGCGGCAAGGCCCAGTCCGACTGCGAGGTCACATCGGTGGACAAGGGCGCGGACTACTGGAACGCCGCGTTCGAGGCGATTACGACGTTCGAGCAGACGTTTGCGAGCGCCAGCGGCGACACCAGCCCCGGCGTCAGCAACCCCGGCCGCGACGACGGCCAGCGCCACGCCGATCAGCGGCAGGACCGCGAGGATCGCGATCAGAAGGACGTCGTCACCGTCTTCTCAAGCTGCAGCATCATCGCCGGCGGCCCGCCGGCGCCCGGCCCCTCGCCGAGCCTCTTCGGCGGGTTCGGCAGCGTGACCGAAGGGAACGCCGGCCCGACGACGCTCAACGTCTCGGTCTTCCTGCTGCCTGCCGCCTCCAGCACGGTCACCGTCAACTACGCCATCGGCACAGCCGGCACGACGGCCACACCGAGCGTCGATTTCGTGGCGGGGAGCGGCACGCTGACCTTCGCGCCCGGCGTCACGCAGCAGGACGTCCCGATCACGGTCAACGGCGATCTCTCACCCGAGCTGAATGAGCTGGTCATCGTGACGTTGTCCGGCGCCAGCGGCGCGCCGATCGGCTCGGCCACGGCCATCGGGGTGATCCAGGACGACGACTCGCCGATTACCGTCTCGGTCCTGCCGACGTCGGTGATTGAGGGCAACACTGGCACCACCAGCATGCAGTTCACCGTGACTCTCTCGCGCACGTCGCCCGCCACGTTCAACGTGGACTACCAGACCATCGGTGCGGGGACGGCCATCAGCGGCGTGGACTACACGCCCGTCCCGCTCACCACGCTCAACATCCCGGCCAACACCCTCACGGCGACCTTCACCGTGCCGATCCTGACGGATACGATCCCCGAGCCTGACAAGACGGTCCAGGTGCAGATCAGCAACCCGACGAGCGGTGCGACGCTTGGCGCCTCCACGGCGAGCGGCACGATCGTCGACGACGACGGTCCGGTCTCCGTCTCCATCGGCAACGCCATCGTCGCGGAGGGCTGCGACGGCACAACCCACGCCGCGTTCACCCTGACGCTGTCCGCGCCAAGCGGCACGACCGTGACGGTCAACTACACGACAGCCAATGGCACCGCCACGGCCGGCAGCGACTACCAGAGCACCAGTGGATCGGTCACCTTTGCCCCAGGCACGACGATCCAGAACGTGATCGTCCAGGTGATCGGCGACGCGATCCCCGAGCCTGACGAGACGTTCCAGGTCAACCTGACGACCGCGACCGGCGCAACGATCTCAGTGCCCAGCGGCACCGGCACGATCCAGAACGACGACTGATGAGGGTGGCAGGTCGTGGATCGAGGGTCGTGGGAACCTCTTCCACGACCCTCGATCCACGACCCATGACCTTCAGGTCAGACGGGCATCGTGCGCTTCGAGTGCGCCCGGCCGATCCTGGCGTTCTCCTCGCTGTGGCCGGAGATCACCCGCACGCCCTCGTCGATCTTGGCGCGGGTCAGCTCCGGCGTCGGCGCGCCTTCGAGGAACGCGATGCCATACTTGCGGCAGAGGCCGAAGATCTTGTCCCGGGCCTCCTGCATCTCCTTCGGGTACGGGTTGCGCTGCATCGTCTTGTAGCCCAGCGAGAAGCTGAGGTCGCCGGGGCCCATCTCCGCGAAGCCCAGGCCCGGTACTGAGAGGATCTCCTCGGCGTTGGCGACGCCCTCGGGGCTCTCCAGCTTCACGCCCAGCAGGATCTCGCCGTTCGGGTTCAGCGGCCACGGGTCGCACTTCTCCAGGTACTCCTCGAGGGAGACGCCCCAGATCGGCGTGCAGGTGTTCTCCGAGCCGCGTCCGCGCGTGCCCAGCCCGAGCAGCGGGCGGCCTTCCTTCGAGCCGGCCGCGCCGCGGGCCGCGCCGGCCAGCCGGTCGAACGGCGAGGCGAACGATGGATCGGTCCCAAGCAGCCCCTGCGGGAAGCGGCAGGACTCCACGAACGCCCGCACCGCCCCCGCCGTCTCGGCCTGGCAGAGCAGGATGCCGTGGACGCCGCGCGCCAGGATCTGGCGGAACTGCCAGGCGTTGTAGAGGACGTACTCCTCGTTGATGCCGTTGACAGGGGCCTCGACGATGACCGTCGGCGTGCGGTGGCCGGAGTTGGTGGGGCCGCCCTCGACGAGGCCCGCCATGTACTCGGCCAGCCCGGCCATGTCGAACGAGCCGTGCTCCATCCCGACGTTGATGTAGTCGGCCCAGGTCTTCGCGTCGATGCGGCCCTGCTCGCGAGTCAGCACATGACCGCTGTGCGGACCCATGTAGTAGATCGGCTGATCTTGTTCGAGCAGCTCAATAGCCCGACTGATGCGCTTGGGCATGGGGTGGCGTCCTCCATTGGAAACATCCGAGGGAGGTTGTAGCCCACCAGTAGCCTCTGGGGCAGACCCCCACCCGCATGCGGGAGAGACACGCCGCGCTCCCAGCCGGGCCGGGGTAGAATCGGCGGGCGGAGCGCGGCGCGGGCTGGGAGGCCGGCTGCGTGCAGGCCGCGAGTCTCGGCGCAGCGCCGAGCGGGAGCAACGGCGTGAAGAAGTTCGGCTGGCTCGGCGTCCTGGTGCTGTGCGCGGCGCTCGGGCTGCACAACGGCTCGCGGATGTCCCCGATCCCCCTGATCGAGGAGTTCCGCCTCCGGTACGGCGTCGACTACGCCGGCGTCGGCGCGGCCATCGGGGCGTACACGCTGGCCTACGCCTTCGCCCAGCTGGTGGCAGGGATCGCCGCCGACCGCCTCGGCAACGTCAAGCTGATCCGAGCCGGCCTGCTGACGATGGCGCTCGGCTCGGGCATCTTCGCCGTTGCCAACAGCTACCCGCTCGGAGTTGCCGGGCGGGCGCTGATGGGCGTCGCCGGCGGCCTGCTCTACGTGCCGTCGCTCTCCTACCTGTTCAACGCGTTCGGGCGTGCGGACCGAGGCAAGGCGATGGGGCTGGCCCAGAGCGGCATCGGCGCGGGCATCGTCCTGTCGATCCTTCTGATGCCGCCGTTCTACCTGGCGCTCGGCCTGACCGGCGCCTACGCCGTCTACCCGACCATCGCCATCGTGCTGCTGTTCGGACTGACCCTGTTCGTGCCCGACGCCGAGGTGGAGGCGAAGAAGGCGACTGGCAGCGTCCGTGCGCTGATCCGTAACCGCGACTTCTGGCTGCTGTTCATGGGCTTCGCGTTCATCGGGATGCTGGCGCAGACGGCGGTGATGTCCTGGACGCCGACGTACCTCCGCCGCGAGTTCGGGTTCGGGGTGGCCGAGGCCGGCATGGCCGGCGCAGCGATCTCGGCCGGCCTGATGGTCTTCTCACCGATCTTCGGGGTGCTGGCGGACCGCTGGGGATCGCGCCTGCGGGTGATGATGGCCGGCAGCCTGCTGGGGATGGCCGGGTTCCTGCTGCTGCTCCTGACCCACGACGCCTGGCTGGTGATCCTGGCCGGCATGCTGGTCAGCGCGGGGATGGCCGCCACCATCCCGATGCAGATCGTCTACGCCGGCGAGCGGTTCGCGGCGGTCGGGGCCGGCACGGCAGTGGCCATCATCAACACCGGCGGGCAGTTGAGCCAGTCGCTCGACGGGCCGTTCTACGGCACCCTGCTCGACTTCGGCCTCGGGTTCCAGACGATCTGGCTCGTGGCAACCGTCCTGGGCATCGTGCGGATCGTGGCCGTCGCGCTGCTCACCGAGGAGCGGCATCAGTCATCGAGCGCAGCGCCAATGCGATCCGCAAGACGCTGATCTCGCCGCCTGATTTCGCGAATGTCATCAAGGGCACGGCGACTCCATTCGACCGCGCGACTCACCAGCCCATCTCACGCCTGACATCGGCGTGAGAGACTGTCTGGCCTTGCGCCCTCTCCGCACGAAACTCGGCCAGAGCGACGAGATCCTCTTCGGTGAGCGGCTCATCGTCCTCGGGATAGTCTGGGACGAGCAGCGGTTTCAGCCCAGCTTCAGCTTCTGGAAGGCGGCTCTCTGGTAGGGCGTCCAGAAGGTCATGAAGTTGTTCGCGGGTCATCGCCACGATACACCCCCAAACAGGGCCAGGTGGGACTTCTTGCCCCGTACCGTAGAACGCAATTCGTGGCCGTGCCGACACTACAGAAGCGGTACGGCCCCCTCCGGAATAGCCTGAGCGGCGCCAGCGCTCTGATATCATCCCGTGCGGCAACGCCGAGTCTGGAGGCGGGGGCTGGCAGGATGAATGCACGTCTGACCGCCGCACTACTCGCAGGGCGCGTCGCTACGGGTCTGAGCCGCACGCTCGGACGGGGGGGCGGCACCGTCATCGCGGGGCACGTCGTGCCGCGCATCGACCCGACCGCCCTGCGGACCGTGACCCGCCGCCTGCGCCACGGCAGCGTGCTCGTCTCGGGCACCAACGGCAAGACCACCACCAGCCGCCTGATCTCACACATCTTGCAGCAGGCATCGCTCCAGCCGCTCCACAACCGGGCGGGCGCGAACCTCGTCTCAGGGCTGGTCTCGGCCATCGTGGCCCAGACGAGCCTGGGCGGCTGGCCCCAGGCCGATGTCGGCATCTTCGAGGTCGACGAGGCCACGGTGCCGGCCGCCCTCCGCGAGATCCGCCCGCGCGCCGTCCTCCTGAACAACATCTTCCGCGATCAGCTTGACCGCTACGGCGAGGTCCATTTCGTGGCCGACCTCTGGGCGAAGGCCGTCGCACACCTGCCGACCGACACCACGCTGGTGCTCAACGCCGACGATCCGCTCGTCGCGACGCTGGGCCACGAGCGCGCCGAGGCCGCCGTCTACTTCGGCGTCGGAGACGCGAGCGTGGGCAGCGGCGAGACGCCTCACGCCGCCGACGCCCGCATCTGCCCCGTCTGCGGCGCAGCCTTCGTCTATACCGTCTACTATTACGGACACCTCGGGCAGTATCGCTGCCCCAGCTGCGGATTGAACCGTCCCGAGCCACGCGTCGAGGCGACCAGCGTCACGCTGCGGGGCGACCGTGGCAGCCTGGTCACCATGCGAACGCCCCTCGGGGAGATCCAGGCGACCCTCAGCCTGCCGGGCCTCTACAACGTCTACAACGCGCTGGCCGCCACTGCCACCTGCCTCACGCTCGGCCTCGATCCCGAAACGATCCGCGCCGGGCTGGAGAGCTTCACGGCGGCCTTCGGGCGACTCGAACGGGTGCGGGTCAGCGAGCGCGAGCTGTTTCTGGCGCTGGTCAAGAACCCGGTCGGCTTTGGCGAGGTGCTCCGCACCATCCTGACAGACGGCGAGGAGCGATCCCTCGTCATCGCCATCAACGACCATTTCGCCGACGGCACCGATATCTCATGGCTCTGGGATGTGGACTTCGAGCAACTCGAGGGCCACGTGCGGACAGCCATCTGCGTCGGCACCCGCGCCGAGGATATGGCCGTCCGCCTCAAGTACGCCCTCGTGCCCGAGGAGCGCATCCTCGTCGAGGCCGATCCGCGCCGGGCGCTGGCGCTCGCGCTGGAGCGGGCTGCGCCGGGGGAGACCATCTACGTCCTGCCAACCTACACCGCCATGCTCGAGCTACGCGAAGTCCTGCGCCAGGATGGTCACGTGGCAGGTTTCTGGCAAGACTAGCCGGGCGCAGTGATCGTCACCATTCGGAGCCGCTACCACCCCTCACCCGCGCGCCTGCGGCGCCGCCGCCGCGCGAGCCTCGCGGAGAGACGCCCCTGATGCGTTCACTGCGACTGACCCTCGTCCACCTCTACCCCGACCTGATGAACGTCTACGGCGACCGAGGCAACATCATCACGTTTCGCCGCCGCTGCGCCTGGCGGGGCATCGACCTGGACGTGCAACCGGTGAGTCTTGGCGACCGTCTCACTGCTGAAACGACCGATCTGATCTTCTTTGGGGGCGGCCAGGACCGTGAGCAGGCGGTGATCTCGCCAGACTTCGTGACCGAGAAGGGTGCGGCTGTCCGCGAGGCCGTCGAGGATGGGGCCGCCCTGCTGGCCGTCTGCGGCGGCTATCAGCTGCTTGGGCACACCTACACCACGGTGGACGGTCAGGAGCTGCCGGGCGTCGGCGTCTTCGACGTACGCTCTGTGCCCGGATCGCGCCGCCACATCGGCAACCTGGTGGCCGAGGTCGAGCTGAACGGGACGACGCGCACGCTGGTCGGGTTCGAGAACCACAGCGGGCAGACCTATCTCGGACCCGGCTGCCGGCCGCTGGGCAACGTCCTCCAGGGCGGCGGCAACAACGGCGAGGACGGCACCGAGGGCGCTGTCTACCGTGACGCCTACGGCTGCTACCTCCACGGCTCGCTGCTGCCCAAGAACCCGTGGTTTGCCGATCACCTGATCCAGCGCGCACTCTTCCGGCGGTACGGCGAGGAGATCCCGCTCGCCCCTCTTGACGACTCGCTTGAGGATCGCGCCCATGCTGCCGTGGTCAACCGCGCCCGCAAGCTCGGCAACCAGCGCAGCGGGGCCTGGTAGGCGCGGCGCGTATGTATCACCAGGCGCGCAAGCTGGCTGGCTACTCGTTGCTGGTCATGGCCGGCTTCGTGGCGAGCCGCGTGCTCGGCCTGGTCCGCAATGTGGTGGTCGCCCAGCAGTTCGGCACCGGCCGCGAGTACGAGGCGTTCATCGCCGCGCTGGTGATCCCCGATCTGGTCTTCCAGGTGCTGGCCGGCGGGGCCGTCGGCTCGGCGTTCATTCCGGTGTTCAAGGGGTATTTCGCGCGGGACGACGATGCCGGCGCGTGGCGGCTGACCAGCCGGGTGATGAGCCTCGCCCTGGTCGTGACCGCGCCGATCTCCCTGCTGCTGGCCCTGTTCTCCCGCCCGCTCACCGAGATCGTCGTGCCGGGCTGGGACGCCGAGTCCAAAGAGCTGACCGCCACGCTGATGCGGACGATGCTGATCTCACCGGCGATCTTCGCCGTGAGCGGCTTCGCCATCAGCGTCCTCAACTCGTTCCAGCGCTTCGTGCTGACGGCCCTCGCGCCGATCCTCTACAACGCCTCGATCATCGTCAGCGCCCTGGTCTTCCGTCACCTGGGCATCGAGGGCGTGGCGATTGGCGCGGTGGCCGGTGCGCTGCTCCACCTGCTGATCCAGGTGCCCGGGCTGATCGACGTCGGGATGCGCTACCGCTTCGGGCTGAGCTTGAAGGACCCGGGCGTCCGCGAGGTGCTGCGGCTGATGGGGCCGCGCATGATCGGCCTGGGCGTGGTCCAGGTCAACCAGCTGGTCAACGTCGTCCTCGCCTCGTACTTGCTGATCGGCAGCCTGGGCTACCTCAACGTCGCCTGGCTGATGGTGATGACGCCGCTGGTGCTGGCGATGGCCGTCTCGACCGCCGTCTTCCCGACGATGGCCGAAGAGAGCGCCCGCGACCACTCGGAGGCCGTCGGCGAGGTCTTCGTCCTCTCCCTGCGAACGATCCTCTTCCTCACCATCCCGATGGCGGTCGGGCTGGTGACGCTGGGCGAGCCGCTGATCCGGCTCCTCTTCGAACGCGGCGAGTTCACCGCCGTCAGCACCGAGCGCACCCACTTCGCACTGACGTTCTACGCCATCGGGCTGGCCGGGCACGCCACCGTCGAGATCGTGGATCGCGTCTACTACGCCCTGCACGACACCTGGACGCCGGTCAAGGCGGCCTCGCTGGCGTTCATCCTGAACCTCGTGCTCGGGCTGTCGCTGATGTGGTCGCCGCTGAACTACGGGGGGTTGGCGCTCGCGAACTCCCTGGCCGCGCTGGCCGAGGCCGCCTTGCTGCTCTCGATCATCCGACGGCGCATCCCGAGCCTCGATCTCGTCCCGGTCCTCAAGTCTCTGGCGCGGACGGTCGTGGCGAGCCTGCTGATGGGGCTCACCGTCGCCATGCTCCCACAACTGTTACAGGATCGACTGGCGCTGCCTTCGACGGTCGAGCTGACGCTCGTCGTCCTGTTCGTGGGCATTTCGGGCGGGATGGTCTACTTCGTCTTCTCATATCTATTACAATCGGAAGAGCTACGGGTCCTGCTCCGTCTCGCGCGTGCCCGCGGCTGATGCCTCATGATGCACGGTGGGCACGACTCTTGCGATGCGGACGCTCTCTGGCACACCCCAAGTCGGCGGCTCGTGGCGATGCGCCTGAGTGATGTCAGCCGTTGGTGTGCCCCCGGAGTGAGAGCATGTCCGCGTCACCGTTCCAATCCGGGCGCCGGACTGGCGGGTCCAGTCGGGCTGGCCGCGGCAGCCGCATGAGCACCGATCCGCTGGCCGCCGGCCAGCCGCCGTTCGTCAACAAGCGGCTGAAGGGGCGCTACAAGCTCGGCACGCCGCTCGGACAGGGCAGCCTGGGAACCACCTACCGCGCTGAGGACGTGCTGCTCCAACGGCCCGTCGCCGTGAAGGTGTTGGCCGACCGCTACGCTGACGACGCCGAGTTCCGCGAGCGGTTCATGGCGGCGACAGCAGCGGCCGGGCGGCTGATCCACCCGCACGTGGTGACGGTGCTGGATGCCGGGGTGGCTGACGGGCGGCCCTTCGTGGTGATGGAGCTGGTCGAGGGGCAGAGCCTGCGCTCGCGGATCAATGAGCGTGGCCCCCTGCCCATCCCGGATGCCCAGCGACTGGCGCTCCAGTTGGCCGAAGCGCTGGCGACAGCCCACCGGCAGCGGGTGATCCACGGCGACCTTCGTCCTGAGAACGTGTTGATCGACGAGAACGGCAACGCCAAGCTGACCGACTTCGGCTTCGTGCGGGCGGCCGTCGCCACGGACGTGACCCTGCTCGGCACCGTTCAGCGCGCCAACTACACCCCGCCCGAGCTGGCTATCCGCGACAGCGGCGACGAGCCAACGGATGTCTATGCGCTGGCCGTCGTCGTGTACGAGATGCTGAGCGGGACGACTCCGCGCGGCCCGGGCAGCGGGCAGGACCGGCAGGCCGCCATCGCGCCGGTCCCCGTCCGACGCCGCCGGCCGGAGGTGCCCGCCCATCTCGACCTGGCCCTCTGGCGGGCGCTCGAACCAGACCTCCGCGAGCGCATCACCAGCGCCACCGACTTCCGCCTCGCCCTGAGTGGCCGCACGACGGCCGCCACGGCCCCGCCCCCACCCGCGCCGACGCCGATGCAGGCGGCCTGGCGCTCGGAGCCGCGCCAGCGGCAGCGAGGCGGCCGGGACGGCAGCTTCTTGATGGCGATCATCCCGCTGCTGGCAACGGCCGCCCTGGTGGCGGCGGCGGTCGGCGGGATCATGTTCTTCATCCCGCGCCTGTTCGACGGCTTCCGGATGACCGACGTGCCATCGCTGGTCGGCCGGACGCTCCCCGAGGCCATCGGGCTGGCGGAGTCGAACGGGCTGACCGTCAAGGCCAGCGAGAGCGTCCCCACCGACGACCAGCCCAAGGGTATCGTGCTGACCCAGGACACCGCCGCCGAGAAGCGGATCCGGCGCGGCAGCGAGATCAAGGTCACGATCAGCGCCGGCATTCGTCCGCCGAGCGTGCTCGGAAAGCCCGTCGAGGAGGCGCGCGTGCTCCTGATTCGGGCTGGCTGGAGCGCCGTCTCCACCGAGAGCCGCGGCGACTTGCCCGGCCCGGCCAACACCGTGGCCGGGATGAAGCCCAGCCCCCAGGAGGCCGCCGAGGACCGGCGGCAGCCGATTGTGCTGTACGTCTCGACGGGCAACCTGGCGGCCGGCCGGGCGATTCGGCTGGAAGGCGGTGCGCCCGGCTCGGCTGAGATGCTCGACGGCAAGGTGGAGACCGCCGGCTACCTGAACAAGGGCGCTCCCACCTGGATGGAGATCGACCTCGCGCAACCGGGACCGCTGGCCGGGGTCGAGCTGGTGACGGCTCAGGATGCCCCAGACGTGACCATTCACGAGGTCTGGGTCTGGACGGCGGACGGCCAGTTCCGGGGCATGCACACGTTCGTCGGGCCGACGTCTGACGGCCAGACGCTCACCACGCGGTTTCCTGAAGCGGTCCAGAACGTCCGGAGCGTTCGCATCGCGACGACCCAGGCAGCAGGTCGCACGGGCTGGCGAGAGATCCGCCTGTTTGACCGATAGCTTGCTGCGTCCCCGATGTGCGGCCGTTGCGCCCAGGCGAGAAGCATCAGCCTGTAAGGGTGCTGTCAGGTCCCACGAATGCGCAGGAGGCGTGAGCGTGCCCGACATAGCCGACGCATATTCACCCACACTGACTACCCCAGACGTTGACAGGAGCACGCTCAGGGGCTACCGTCGTTTCGGCACATGATGGACAATTCGACGATGCAACGCGACCACAGCGCACCTGACGCCCGTCCGCCGCAGCACGCTGCTGGCGACGGCTTCGTTGCGCTCGCATCGGCGCGCAGCAACATATCCGGCAGCGCGCTAGATTCGACGGCGTCGATTGACGAGTTGTTCTCGATCCTCTCGCACGAGCTGCGCGCGCCGCTGACAACGATCAAGGGGTCGTCGCGCACGTTGCTGCGCCACTTCGGCGTGTTGGAGCCGGCTGCTGCCCGCCAGATGCTGGCCGACATCGATCAGGAGGCGGACCGGCTGCACCGGCTGATCGACAACCTGCTGCAACTGGCCCGCGTCGGCGCTGGCGCATCGGCCCTCAAGACTGAGCCAACGTCCCTCGATGTCCTGATTCGGAAGGTTGTCGCGGATCAGACGCCGCGCGCCGGATCTCGGCGGCTGCGGGTGCGTGTCCCGGCCGACCTGCCCCGTGCGGAGGTGGACCCGGTCCGCATCGAACAGGTGCTGAGAAACCTGATAGACAACGCTGTCAAATTCTCGCCGGACGGCGGGACCATCGACGTGACCGCGACGACGCAGGGCACGCTGCTCGCCATCGCCGTGAAGGATGATGGCCCTGGCGTCCCACCTGAATACCACCAGCGGGTCTTCGAACGCTTCTTCCGAGTCGAGCGCGAGCACGGGACAGTGGCCGGGGCCGGCCTGGGCCTGGCGATCTGCCGGCGCTTCGTGGAGCTCCACGGGGGCGCTATCGAGCTTGACTCACGCCCTGGTCAGGGCGCAACCTTCCGCTTCACGCTCCCACTTGGCGAGCGTGCGGCTTCACTCTCTGCGAGCATAGAGGCGTGCGGATCATGAGTATGAATCGCCGGATCAGCGTCCTGGTCGTCGACGACGAGCCGCGCGTGCTGCGGTTCGTCCGCGCCGAGCTGGAAGCGGACGGCTATCGGGTAGTCGTCGCCAGCAATGGACGTCAGGCTATCGAGTTGCATGAGACGGAGCGTCCGGCCCTGGTCATCCTCGACCTGATCATGCCGGATCTCGACGGCTTTGAGGTGCTCAGACGGATCCGCGTCCATGCGCGTACGCCCGTCATCGTGCTCACGGCGCGCGCCAGCGACGTGGACAAGATCCGGGGTCTGGACCTGGGCGCGGACGACTACCTGACCAAGCCGTTCAACCCCGAGGAGCTGTCCGCGCGGATGCGCGCCGTGATGCGCCGGACGCAGGGCCTCCCCTCGATGAGCGAGCAGACCGTGCTGTCGTTCGGCGAGGTCGAGGTGGACATGGAGCGGCGGCGCGTCTCGGTGGGCGGCGAGGACGCCATGCTCTCGCCCACCGAGTGGCAGCTGCTGATGAACCTGATCCAGAACGCCGGCCGGGTGATTCTCCACGAGGATTTGCTCGGGATGACCTGGGGGCCGGAGTACCGCAACGACCTCCAGTACCTGCGGGTCTGGGTCAGCCGGCTGCGCCGGAAGCTCGGGGAGAGCTCGCACCACCCGGGGCTGATCAAGACCGTGCCCGGCGTCGGCTACATGATCCGCGAGCCGGATCACGACGACGCCGACGCCGTCCTGATCACCTGAGGTGGCAACGAGCGTCCGGCGCCACCGGCAGGCGGATGTTGCGGTGGTCATGGCCCGCTGGATCTTTTGCACCGGGGCCCTTCCGTATGGCATCCTCCCCCGCTGTTGTCTACACGTATGAGAGCGCTCGTCATCGTCCCGACCTATAACGAGCGGGAGAACCTCCCCAGGCTCGTGCCCGCCATTCTGGGGCAAGGTGAGATTTTCCACGTCCTCATCGTGGACGACAATTCGCCCGACGGCACCGGCGCCATCGCCGACGAGTTCGCCGCCGCGGACGCCCGCGTCAACGTCCTCCACCGCGATGGCAAGCGCGGCCTCGGAACGGCGTACGTCGCCGGCTTCAAGTGGGCGCTCGAACACAACTTCGATTTCGTGTTCGAGATGGATGCCGACTTCTCCCACGACCCGAACGACCTTCCGCGCCTGCTCGACGGCGCGAAGCGCGGCGACTGTGCCATCGGGTCACGCTGGGTTACTGGCGGCGGCACCGAGAACTGGTCGCTGCTGCGTACGCTGATCAGCCGGGGCGGCTCGGTCTACGCGAAGACGATCCTCGGCGTCCCGGTCAACGACCTGACCAGCGGTTTCAAGTGCTTCTCGGCGTACGTCCTGCGGTCACTCGATCTGGACTCGATCCACTCGAACGGCTACGCCTTCCAGGTCGAGCTGAACTACCGCTGTCACCGGCTGGGGTACAAGATCGTCGAAGTGCCGATCAAGTTCGTGGATCGGCGCGTCGGCAAGTCCAAGATGTCGGCCTGGATCGTGGTCGAGGCGATGGGTGTCGTGTGGCGACTGCGGTTCTCGAGCGATCCGCCGCCGAACTCCGTGCCCGCCGCGACGACAAAGGCGCCGCGCAGCTGACCTCAGCCCCCGGCGAAGTACGCCACGATGCCGCCGACGTACCCTTTCGCCAGCGCCTGCCGCGCGTCCTCGCGCAGCAGAAGCTCGGCCTCGGCGGGGTTGGAGAGGAACAGCCCCTCCACCAGGGCGCTCGGCATCGGGCCGCGCAGGCTGAAGAAGTGCCCGTACGGCTTGCCGGCCGCCAGGTCTTCCTTGGCGCCCCGGTCGGCCGTCTGGTAGCCGACCTCCGCCAGTTCGGCCACCACCGAGCGCTGGAGCGCCAGCGCGAGCCGCCGACTGTCCGGGCCGGCACTCTCGCTGTTGTAGTACGTCTCGGTGCCCCGTAGCGACGGGGGCCCGCCGTTGAAGTGGATCGAGACGTAGATCCGCACGGTCCCAACCGCGGCGATGCGGGCTGATTGCTCGATCTCGGTGCGGACGTTGATGTCTCGGTGGGACATCGCCGTCAGCGGCTCGTGGTCGGTGCGGCTGAGCCTGACCGACAGGCCGGCTGCTTCGAGCATCGGCCTGATGCGCTCGGCGATGTCGAGCGTGTGCTGGTACTCGCCGAAACCGCCCCCGCTCGCGCCAACATCCGCACGGCTGTGTCCGGGGTCCAGCCCCACGTCGGCGTCGAACCCCTCGGGCGCGGCCAGCACACCCCGAGACGACGGCAGCGCCAGCCCTGCTCCAACGAGAACGCCGGCCTGTAACACCCGCCGGCGCGTCAGATACTGAGAGGCCATGATCCCAGTATACCGGGCGGCCGGAGCGCGGGGGACGCCCCGGGCAGCGCGCACTACCAGAGGCCCGTACGCTTGCGGTACCCGGCCACCACCACGCCCCCAAACAGGACCATCCCGATGGGCACGCCGGCGCAGGTCAGGCCCGAGCCGCCAGCCGCGCTGGAGCCGCCAGTCGGGCGCGGCGACGCCTGGACGATGCGCGGACGGAACGCCAGCACCAGGATGCGCCCCGGCTGCAACGCGCCCGAGCTGGCAATCGCCGGGGCGAACGGCGGCAACGCTTCCGGGGTGCCCGGCAGCCATTCCTGCCAGGCGGGCAGCGTGCGCCGCCAGACCTCGCTCTCAGGGCGGCCGAGCGCGCCGGTCGAGTCGCCGGCCTCGGTGATGACGTACTTCCGAACCGTGCCGTCTCGGTGGTACGCGATACGGAAGGTGCGGGTGAAGTTGGCGGGATCGGTCTGATCGCCAACGGTGTCGTCCACGCGCACGAAGGGGATGGTCGGATCGTCGAAGTAGTAGGCACGGAGGCCCTGGAGGGTCTCTTCGGTGCGAGTCGCCCGGCCGCGCACCGCGCGGAACTCGTCAAGGTACCGGCGGTTGGCGTCCACGGTGATTTTGGCCGTCCGCTCCGCGAGCGCCCCGCGAATCGTCCGCACCTGGAGAAAGTCAGGGTCAGGCACGTCGTAGATCTTCTTCGCCTCTTCGACGGCGTCCGACTGGCCGCCCTGGATCTGCACCTCGACCTGATCTGGCGAGGCAGCCCGCGTCAACCGGTACTGCACGATCGGGTCTTTGGGAAACGTCGTCAGTTGATCCCCGCTGTACGACTCGAACTGCACACGCTCGGGCGGGCCAGCCGTGCGAGTGACGGTCTTTGAGACGAAGGTGCCGGCCGGAACTTCCAACACGAAGAGGTCGCCGGGCTTCACCAGGCCGGCCTCGCGGTCCGGGTAGGCCGCCTTGAACCCCTGCTCGATCAGCTCGATGACCTTCTGGTCGCCCTGCTCGATGGCGATCATCGGCAGCCGGTTGAAGCCGAGATCCCAGAGGGACGCACCCTGCCCCAGCGTAATCTGATAGCGGTCAACGCGGCGGGCCGGGTCATTGCCAAGCGGCGTGATCTCGTAGGCCCCTTGCGCGGAGGCCACGCCGGCCAGGGCAGGCCAGAGGCAGAGCACGAATGCGACGAGCAGGCGCCAGGAATGCCGCTGCCGACACGCCCTCTTTCGGCGGTCAACCATGCCCCAACAACCCCCTCCGCCTCGTCCTCAGGCGGCCATTGTAGGGGTGTCTCCGGCAGCCGGTGGCTGCCCGGCATCACAGTTCGCGGTGGCCCGGGCAAGCCCGCCCGTTTCCCCGGGCAAGAGGCATTCGGACGAAATTCGGAGAAAACGGCCCGGAAATCGGCCCTTCGAGTGGGGTTCAGGCGTGGGTGAAGTAGAGCACGTCGCCGCGTCGCTCGCGGTGGACCAGACCGCGTACCCGCAGCTCCTCGAGGTGCGCGAGCGTCTCGGTCAGGGCCATGCGCTGCTGCCCCAGCCCCAGCTCGGAGAGCTTGCGCCGACGGCGAGTCCAGGGCAACGCGGCGGCCACCTGGTACCCTGTACACGCGCCGTGCTTGACCGACTCCAGCACTTCGGCCTCGCGCTCGTCGTGGTGCTCCAGCAGCTCGCGGACCCGCCGGCTGATGCTGTGGAACGGATCGCCGTGGGCCGGCAGCACGAGGTCGGCGTCCAGCTCGCCCACCTTCCGCAGTGACTTGAGATACTGCCCGAGGGGGTTGCCCAGGTATTCGCGCGCAAGGCTGACGTTCGGGGAGATCGGGTCCAGGACGTGGTCGCCTGTCATCAGCGTGCGGCGCTCCTCGTCGTAGAGGCAGATGTGGCCGTTCGTGTGCCCCGGCGTCCAGACGACCCTGAACGTGTGGTTGCCGGAGTGGATCTCGTACCCCTCCTCCAGCTTCACGTCTGGCTCGACCACGGTGCAGAGCTGCCGCATGGCCGCCATTCGCACGCGCTCTTCGTCGATCATCTCCGAGGGCGCGCCGTTCAGCAACAGCCACGAGTTGAGCCGCCCGAGCATCTCGCCGAAGTCCACCATCTCCTGCTGGACGTGGACCCAGTCCAGGCGGTGCATCATGAGCCGGGCCTGCGTCAGCCCGATGAGCGTCCCCGCCATGCCGTAGTGATCGGTGTGAAAATGGGTGATGACCAGCGTTCGGATGTCCCCCAGCCGCACGCCCAGGCCCGTCAGCTGATGGTGAAGCGCGTCCAGGACGTCTGGCATGTCCCAGCCGCAATCGACCAGGGTCCAGCCGTCCTCGGTGCGGATCAGGTAGCCGTTGGTGAAGCGCAGCGGGCTGCCGGTCAGCGGCAGACGGAGCAGGTGAACACCTGGGAGAACCTCGGCGCCGGGGACTATGTCACTCATAAGCTCTCAGGGTATCCTCACGGGCGCGCAGTTGCACGCCGGCGGATCTCAGCCACCTCGTCGTCGGTGGTCTCACGGATCACCTTGCCGGGCGTCCCGGCGATCACCGAGCGCGCCGGGAACGCCTTGCCCTCGGGCACCAGCGTCCCGGCCTGCACGATGCTCCCCTCGCCGACGCTGCTGCCGGTCAGGATCGTGGCGTCGCGCTCGACCAGGACGGCATCCCCAAGCGTGCAGCCGTGCACAATGGCGTCGTCCTCGACCACCACGTCGGAGCCGATGCGCGTCGGAAACGTCGGGTCCATGTGGACCGAGATGGCCTGTCCGAACCGGACGCGGTCGCCAACGGTGATGGTGTCCTGGTCGGCCCGCAGCACCGTGCGCGCGCCGATGCGGACCCCCGCCCCGAGCGTCACCTTGCCGATCACGAAGCCCTCAGCGTCAAGCTCCAGGCCATCCCCGACGACCGGGGTGATGCCCAGATACGGCAGCAGCGGCATCAGCCTGCTCCTTCTGTCGTGTGGTAGCCGGCGGCCGTCAGCAGTCTGGCCGCCGCCGTGTGCGAGTCGAGCGTGCCGGCCCGCGCGGCGTCGAGGAGGTCGCGGACAGCCGCGTTCTCGTGGAGCATACGGCGAAGCTGCCGCCGCAGCGCCCGCTCGGCCAGCTCCACGACCTCTGTCTCGGTGCGGCTGGCACGGCGCTCGGCCAGCTCGCCGCTGGCCTCCAGGTGGCCGCGGTGCCGCTGCAACGCAGCCCACAAGGCATCGACGCCCCTGCCTTCCGAGGCGACCGTCTCCAGCACGGGAGGACTCCAGCCGTGCGGTCGCCGGCCGCCAAGCTGGAGCATCGAGAGCAGCTCGGCGACGGTGCGATCTGCACCCGGTCGGTCCGCCATGTTCACGACGAACAGGTCGGCGATCTCCAGCACGCCAGCCTTGAGCGTCTGAACGGTGTCCCCAAGGCCCGGCACGGCGATAACCAGCACCGAATCCGCGATCTTGACCACGTCCAGCTCGCTCTGCCCGACCCCGACCGTCTCCAGCAGGACGAGGTCGAAGCCGTAAGCGTCGAGGAGGCGCGCAGCATCACGGGTGGCGTCGGCCAGACCGCCGAGGTTGTCGCGGGCGGCCATGCTGCGGATGAACACCCCCGGGTCAGCGTGGTGGCTCATCATGCGGACGCGGTCGCCGAGGATCGCACCGCCCGAGAACGGGCTGGAGGGATCGACGGCGATGACGCCGACCGTCAGGCCAACAGCCCGCGCCGCCGCGATGAGCCGGTCAACCAGGGTGCTCTTACCCGCGCCCGGCGGCCCGGTCACGCCGATAGTCCAGGCGCGGAGCGGTCGCGGCCCCAAGCGGCGCATCACATCCGCAGCCTCGGGACCGCCACGCTCGACGCGGGTGATCGCCCGGGCCAGCGCCCGGGGCGTATCCAGCGTCAGCGGTTCGGCGGCAGCTGCGGACATCGGCGCAGAGGATACCACCGCTTCCAACGGCACGGGGCGACGACTGGCCTTAGCTGCCACCCGAGCCGGTCTGCCGCGCCGCCCGCACCGCCTCCCAGGCGTCCTGGTCTACGATGGTCCCGCCGTCCACCGACTGGTCGATCTGTTTGCGACGGCCGTCGAACAGCACGCGCAGCTTCATCGGTCGGAAGCACTTCGAGTCCACAACGCCCTTGCTGACGATGTACTTCGCGTTGCCGTTCGCGAGCGCGCCGATGTCCTCGTCGTCCTCGGGCTGCTCGCTGATCTCGCTGACCTCGCTGGACATGTTGATCCGGACTCGGACCACGTCCTGGCAGCGATTGCACTGGACGTAGACGTACACGCCTCGGTCGACGCTCCCATTCGCGCTGCCGAAGCCAAACATCGACTTGAGCGCATCCACGAGGCCCACGGTCGTCCCTCCATGCGCGGCCTGCTCCCTGAGTCATGATTGTACGAGAGGCGGACCGCTTCGCCGACGGGAATCTCGACGCCGTCAGCGAGCCGTACCAGCGACGGGGTCGGCCGGCAACTGGATCAGACGACCGGATCAGGCGGCAGCCACCTCGGCAGGCCGCTCACCCTCGGGCTTCTGGTTGCGCGTCGCGAAGAGCGAGGCCAGCACCGACACGGCCAGGATCAGCCCGATCACCGCCAGGGAGGGCCAGATATCGACCCTGTAGGCCGTCTCGGTCAGGCCCATCTTGACGCCCGCGAAGATCAGGATGCCGCCCAGCCCGACCTTCAGGTACTTGAAGCGGTACATCATGTCCGCCAGCACGAAGTACAGCGAGCGCAGGCCGAGGATCGCGAAGGCGTTCGAGGCGAAGACGATGAACGGCTCGCGGGTCACCGCGAAGATCGCCGGGATCGAGTCGATGGCGAACAGGATGTCCGTGGTCTCGACGATCAGCAGCACCGCGAAGAGGGGCGTCGCCACCAGCTTGCCGGCGTGCCGCGCGAAGAAGCGCTGCCCGTGGTACTCGTTCGAGATCGGGATGAGGCGGCGGACGAGCTTCAGGGCCGGGTTCTTCTCGGGGTGCACCTCGGTATCGCCGCCGAACGCCATCTTGAGGCCGGTGACCAGGAGGATCGCGCCGAAGACGTAGATCAGCCAGTGGAACTGCTTCAGCAGCTCGGCGCCCGCCACGATGAAGATCGCGCGGAAGATGATGGCCCCGACGACGCCCCAGAACAGCACTCGATGCTGGTACTTGCCGGGCACGGCGAAGTACGCGAACACCATCGCGAAGACGAAGATGTTGTCAACCGACAACGCCTTCTCGATCAGGTAGCCGGCGAAGTACTCGCCGCCGCGCTCGGCGCCGAGCCAGGCCCAGACCACGCCGCCGAACAACAGGCCAAGGCTCACCCAGATGACGGACCAGATGCTCGCCTCCTTGACGGACACGACGTGCGCATCCTTGTGGAAGACGAAAAGGTCCAGGGCCAGCAGGCCCAGAATCAACGCGGTGAACGCAACCCACATCCAGGTCTCGATCAACGAGGCCCTCCCGACAAAGCGCCGTAGCGCGTTCGTCGGAGGTCTCTCTCGATCCGCCATGGATCGGCGTCGCCGGGCCTGGAAAGCTGGCCGTACTGACGACAACGCCCGGGGAGATACTCCCCTCCGCTGGGTGCAGCCTAGCAGACGAGACGTCTAAACCTGAAACCTCTTGCAGGTATTTCATCGGACCTTTAGACAGCCGTGCAGCGGCATGTCGGATCGCCAACGGCAGCGCATCAGGGAGTGGGCTAGAATTCCGGCGCGCCGCTCGCCCCGCCCCAGGCTCGTCCTGGCCGCGCTCGCCCTCGGCGCATGGGTGATCCTGACCGGACGCCTGGCGCATCCGCCCGTCCGCATGCCGGCCTGGAGAGAAGATGACGACCGCCCCGCAGACCGTCCACGCGCTGCTAGACACTGGAGCCGCCGACGCCGTAGCCATCGCCGCAACCGAGCGACCGCCGCTGACCTTCGGCGCGCTGCGTCAGCTCGTGCGGGACACCGTCGTCTCGCTCAATCAGCTCGGGTACGGGCGCGGCGATGCCGTCGCCATCGTCCTGCCGAACGGCCCGGAGATGGCGACGTCGTTCATCGCGGTGGCCTCGGCCTGCGTCAGCGCGCCGCTCAACCCGGCCTACGTGGACGACGAGCTGGACTTCTACCTCTCAGACCTCAAGGCGAAGGCGCTGCTCGTCGAGGCCGGCAGCGACTCCCCGGCCGTAACGGTGGCGAACAAGCTCGGCATCCCCATCGTGGAGCTGGTCGCCGACAAGTCGGGGCCATCCGGCACGTTCACCCTGCGTGGCCCGGACGGCCAGGACATCGTACCTGACCCGGCCCGCGCGCCAGACCTCGCCCAGCCAGACGATGTCGGCCTGATCCTCCACACCTCGGGCACCACCTCCCGCCCGAAGCAGGTGCCGCTGCGCCAGAAGAACCTCGCGGCCTCGGCGCGGCACATCGGCGCGACGCTCAAGCTCACCCCGAACGACCGCTGCATGAACATCATGCCGCTGTTCCACATCCACGGCCTGATCGCCGCGACCCTCTCGTCGCTGGCGGCGGGCGGCTCGGTCTTCTGCACGCCAGGCTTCAACGCCCTGCGCTTCTTCGCGCTGCTCGACGAGGCCAACCCGACCTGGTACACGGCCGTCCCGACGATGCACCAGGCGATCCTGACCCGTGCCGACCGCAACGCCGAGATCATCGCGAAACACCCCCTGCGACTGATCCGCTCGTCGTCCGCATCGCTGCCGCCGCAGGTGATGGCCGCCCTCGAATCGACCTTCAGCGCACCGGTCATCGAGGCCTACGGTATGACCGAGGCAGCCCACCAGATGGCCTCGAACCCGCTGCCACCGCGCGCCCGCAAGCCCGGATCGGTGGGCGTGGCAGCCGGCCCCGAGGTCAGCATCATGAATGACGAGGGTGAGCTGCTCGGCCCGAGCGAGACCGGCGAGGTCGTCATCCAGGGGCCGAACGTCACGGCCGGGTACGTCAACAACGAGAAGGCCAACGCCGACGCGTTCACGAACGGCTGGTTCCGCACCGGCGACCAGGGCTACCTCGACAACGAGGGGTATCTCTGGCTGACCGGCCGCCTGAAGGAGATCATCAACCGGGGCGGCGAGAAGATCTCCCCGCGCGAGATCGACGAGGTGCTGCTCGACCACCCGAGCGTGGCGCAGGTCTGCACCTTCGCGATGCCGCACGAGAAGCTGGGCGAAGAGGTCGCGGCGGCGGTGGTGCTCATCGAGGGCATCCCGGCCACCGAGCGCGAGCTTCGCGACTTCTGCGCTGGCCGCCTCGCAGACTTCAAAGTGCCGCGCAAGGTGGTGATCCTGCCGGAGATCCCGAAGGGCGCGACCGGCAAGATCCAGCGGATCGGCCTCGCGGAGAAGCTGGGCCTCGGGAAGTAGCCTTCCCCAGCCCGGCTTCCGGGGCGCACTCACATAGGCTTCGTGGATCAACTGAGCGATTGTCGTTTCTCGGCGGCGCGCAGCCTTCAGGGGTCATCCTGAGCGAAGCGAGCTTGCGAGCGGCGTCGAAGGATCTTCCAGACGTGAAGGTCAGCGGGTGAGATCCTTCGCAAGCTCAGGATGACACTCTCGACCGGCTGGCGACCTTTGAGAGGAATGCGGGGCAACGGGAAGACGGGTTACTCAGTGAACAGTGCACTGGGGAGGCGGAGTCAGATTGCGTTGGAGCGTGACTAGATGAAGCTCTGTATCTTCGGGGCCGGCGCCATGGGCGGCTGGATCGGCGGCCTGCTGGCGCGGCAGGGCGTGGACGTGACGCTCGTCGCGCGGGGGCCGCACCTGGCGGCCATGCGCGAGCGCGGCCTGACGATCCGCATGAACGGCGAGGAGTTCGTCACGCACCCGCGCCTCGCCGAGTCTGCCGAAGCGGCCGGCCCCCAGGACTACGTCTTCATCAGCCTCAAGGCCCATTCGGTGCCGCCCGTGGCCGAGCTGATGCGCCCGCTGCTCGGCCCGAACACCGCCGTGGTGACGGCGTCCAACGGCATCCCCTGGTGGTACTTCTACAAGCTGGCGGGACCGTGGGAGAACCACCGTCTGGAGACCGTCGATCCTGGGAACAAGCAGTGGGACGTTTTCGGGCCGGAGCGGGCTGTCGGCTGCATCCTCTGGCCCGCCTGCGAGGTCGTGGAGCCGGGCGTCATCCAGCACGAGTACGGCGACCGCATCTCCGTGGGCGAGCCTGACGGCAGCAAGTCGGAGCGAGTCCAGGCGCTCTCTCAGGCGCTGGCGTCGGCCGGCCTCAAAGCGCCCATCCGCCCGAACCTCCGCAACGAGATCTGGGTCAAGCTCTGGGGCAACCTCTCGCTGAACCCGGTCAGCGCCCTGACGCTCTCGACGCTGGAGGACCTGACCCGCGATCCGCACACCCACGCGGTGATCCGCCAGATGATGGTGGAGGCCCAGGCGGTGGGCGAGAAGCTCGGGGTGCGATTCGCGATGACGGTGGACAAGCGGATCGAGGCGGCGCAAGAGGTCGGCGCGCACCGCACGTCAATGCTCCAGGATCTGGAGAAGGGCCGCCCGATGGAGATCGACGCGCTGGTGGGCGTGGTGTCGGAGCTTGGGCGGCTGGTCGAGGTGCCCACCCCGACGATAGACACGGTCTACCACCTGGTAGTGCGCCGGGCCCGCGAGGCCGGCTCCTACCCGGGGTGAGGGCCTTTCCGTCCTGGCCTACTGCCCGTACAGTTCCGGCAGCACCCGGCCCATCGTGGCCACCAGCGCCCGCGCCTCCTCGGAGAGCAGGAACTCGCGGAACGCCGTTGCGACGGCGCTGAGGGCGTGCGCCTGATCCGACACCAGCACCAGATCGCGCCCCGGCGCGAGGTCGCGGGCGCGCGGCACCCCGAGATCGTGGCGGGCGTGGTCCCCCACCAGCGCGTAGGCCGACACAAACCCGATCCCCATGCCGGCACTCACCGCCGTCAGCACCGCCTCGGTGCTGCCAAGCTCGCCGACGACCCGCACGCGCTCTGACGGCACGCCAGCCGCCTCGAAGGCCGCCAGCACGGCGCTGCGCGCGCCGGAGCCCTCCTCGCGGAGGACAAGCGGCTCCTCGGCCAGCCGGGCGGCCGTCAGATCCGGCAGCGCGAGGATCGGGTGGCCGAGCGCGGCGATCGGCACGAACTCGTTGCGCCCCAGCACCTCGACGGTGCAGCGCTCGTGGCGGAACGGCCCGCCGATGACAGCCAGCTCGACCTCGTTGCGCAGCAGCCGCCCGATGGCCGTTCGGGTGTCGGCAATCGCCATGCGGATCGTGCTGCCGGGGTGCCGCGCCTGGAAGACCGGCAGCAGGCGCGGCAAGACGGTCTCGCCGGGGACCGGGCTGGCGATGATCGACAGGACGCCGCCAGTCCCCGCCCGCAGCGCTTCGAGATCGCGCTCCAGGGTCTCAAGCGCCAGGATCACCCGTGTCCCGAGATCGCGGACCCGCTGGCCGGCCACGCTCAGGCGAGCGTTGCGCGTCGGGCGGGCGAACAGCGGCTGCCCGAAGTGCTCCTCAAGGGCGCGGATCTGCTCGCTGACAGACGGCTGCGTGATCCCGAGCCGGCGGGCGGCAGCCGAAAACCCGCCTTCCTCGACGATGACCAGGAAGGTCTGCAAGTTGCGGAGCAGGGGCGGCGGAAATCGGACGGACATGGGAGAGGACGCCAGCCAGGGACCGGCGCGCCCAGTGTAGCCGATTCGCGCGCTCCGTGCGGCGCATCAGCCGCCTACCCCCCAGGGCGATTGCATGTTGATGTCGTCGTGCCGCCGCGTCGGGGCTTGAAAGCCCCGCCTACGATCCTGCAGTCGCTGCGCGACGCTCCAGTCGCACCAGTGCCTGCCGTTCCCGACGGCCGTCGCG
>JADZEM010000145.1 GCA_020850535.1 Chloroflexota bacterium | reverse complement strand
GCGCCGAGGTCATCGAGGGCCAGCAGGTGGGCCGGGTTGAGAACGAGGACACCGCCAGCCTGGAGAACACCGTCAGCAAGATGGCCCAGAAGCGGGCACACATCGCCGCCACACTGAACGCCACCGGAGCCAGCCGGATCTTTACCCAGGACCTCGAGGATCTTCCCCAATTTCAACAGGCCTTTGCTCAGACCACGGCCGTACCGAGTGATGTTCACAACGTCGGCGGCGACCCCACGGGCGATGACATCGACGAGCGACTTGATGCCGCCAAGGCGAAGCGGCGGCCACGTGGGCCAGAGCCGACATCATCAGACCAGGTCAGAGCCGCGGCGATGGTCGGCGGGGCGCAGCCGGCCAGGCATGGCAAGTCCAGAGCTGAGCTCCTCGCCCTGGCGGGGCGTGGCATCGCCAAGCTGCGGTCCGTGGGGGGTGAGTACCCGGACGTTGATCTGACGAGCATGACCGATGCTGAGATCCGCGAAGGCATCAAGACGGTCGCCGGCTGGATCAAGGACATTGAGGCCCGCCAGCCCGCACAGGCCCAGGCAGACGATGTCGTCGACGAAGACGAGGAAGCCTTCTAGACGCCATGCGAAAGGTCTATGCGATCCGCACGCGAGAAGGCATCCTGGTGGCCGAGCACGTCAGGATCAACCACACAGACGGCACCAAGAGCGTCTCCTGGCGCCGGCCTGGGTTCGCACCCGAGCGGGGGCTGGCGGGCCTGAGGACGGCTGATCTGCCGCTCTACGGGACTGAGCGCCTGGATCGCCTGGCCATCGGCGAGCCGATCGTCCTCTGTGAGGGTGAGAAGGCGACTAAAGCCGTCTGGTCGCTGGGCGTGCCTGCGCTCGGAACGGTGACCGGGGCGCACGGGACCCCGACTGAGGACGTGCTCAGCTCCGTTCTGGCGTTCGACACGGTGCTCTGGCCCGACCATGACGATGAGGGTGAGAGGCACATGACGCGCGTTGCGGCCGGCATCGTCCGCCTGGGTGGCACCGCGCGTCGCCTGGCCTGGGCTGGGGCGTGCACCAAGGGCGACGATGCCGCTGACTTCGTAGCACGTGGCGGGGATCGAGTCACCCTGGATCTGATGATCCGTGGTGCTGAGCCGTGGCGGCCGGACTGCCTGCCGAAGCCGGCTGCGCGTCCCCGCTACGAGGGCCTGACAGATGGACGGGTCGAGACTGCCCGCTCGCACCTGGTCGAGGTGGCGATCGAAAAGCTAGGCCAGCCCGTCCGGCAACAGAGTGGCGGACTGTGGTGGCGGTGTCCGTTCCACGCCGACCAGACGCCGTCCTTCAAGGTGGATCTCCGCGAACCGTTCTTCGTCTGCTTCGGGTGTGGCGCGCGCGGTGACGTGTTCACCTTTCTGCGCGACCTCGACGGGATGGAGTTCCGCGATGCGCTTCGGACCCTTGCGCCACATGAGCTCGGCGGCATCCCGAGGCTAGGTGCGTAATGGCCGTGCCGACACAACTGACCCCGAAAGGGGATCGCTTCGAGGCGCACGGTTTGGGCTGGAGGATGGTGTGCGGCGAGCGGACGATCCGGATCACGGTCAGACGACTTCGCCATGACCACGGTTCGCTCCGCGGGTACGTTGACGTCGAGTTCCGTGCCAGAGGTACGGCTCGGGGGACGCCCTCGGAGCGGCTCGCGGGTGAAGTCCTGAACCTGTCGAGCGGTCGAGATCGCACCCAGTTCGCGAACCGGCTGGCCGACCGGAAGGCGGGCATTGAGTGGCGCAATCTGATCGACGCCTTCTGCGTGGAGGTGGAACGCCGTGACGACGAGGCAGAGCCGGCGATCTGGATCGGCAACCTACCGGCGCCGATCGATGGGGGGTGGCTCGTGGAAGGGATCCTCGAGCGGGGCCAGAACAACAGCCTGCACGGTGACGGCGCATGCGGAAAGTCCTGGGTTGGTCTGGCGCTCGCGGTGAGCGTCACCACTGGTGTGGAGATCCTGCCAGGGTTCCGCCCGATGCTACGCGGCAACGTGCTGTATCTGGACTGGGAGACCGACCACGATACGCTGAACGCCAGAGTCCAGCAGATCGCTCGGGGCGCCGGCATCGATCCGCCCAATATCCGGTATCTGCGGATGGACAGCCCCTTCGCGGACAACGTCGAGCGGATTCTGGCGGAATGCCAGGAGCACGGCGTCGTGCTGGTGATCATCGACAGCGTTGAGGCGGCCATGGCCGGTTCGGTGGCTGCCGGGTCGCCGCCCAATGAAGGCCCAAGCAAGATCAACCGAGGTATCCGCAGGCTGGGCGGCATCACCTCGTTCCTGATCGACCATATCAGCGCGGAGCAGGCCCAGCAGAAGGCGGTTGCCCGGAAGGCGTACGGCAACATCTTCAAGCGGAACTGGATTCGTCTGAGCTTCCAGCTCAAGCAGGCCTGCGACGACACCGAGGATGGCTTCCGTCATCTCGGCCTGTTCTGCGCGAAGCGTAACAACGGACGTGAGTTCGATCCGGTGGGCCTCCGCTGGGAGATCAACGACGAGATCTGCCGATGGGGACGCGAGGAGATCGCCGACCCGGAGCTTGAGCAGTCGTTGCCCACCGCCGATCGGATCGCAGCATACCTGCGGCGTGAGGGTCCATCGCAGCCGTCGCTGATCGCCGAAGGTACCGGCCTGGCTCGAACCACGGTGACCTCGACCCTCACTCGCCGCTCGGATCTCTTCTTCAAGAACCAGCACGGCCTGTGGGACGTGAAGCCGATCGACTCAGATGCCACGGGCTCCGGTGAGTCGGAGGATCTGGCATGGCCGGAGTGACGCAAGTGACGCACATGCGTCACGCACCCACGACGCAGGGTGACGCATGCGTCGGGTGCGTCAGACGCATGCGTCTGAAAACGGGAGATTTGCGCCCTTCAGCGACGCATGCGTCGGATTGCGACGCACATGCGTCATATCTGGTCAGGGTGACGCATGCGTCGGATTTTCGGGGTCTGGAGGCTCCAGAAATGACCCTACTTAATAACTTAACCGGTAGTAGTTCTTCTTCTAGTGTGGAAACGCAGCCGGCGACGCACAGCGACGCAGTGCGTTCGGAGGCCAGCGAGATCAGCCATTCGCTCGACTGGTTTCCCGAGCCCGAGCTGGAAGAGAAGGCGCTCCCGGGGATCCTGACCGAGACCAGCTACACGCTGCCTGAAGGCTTGAACATCGGCAAGTGGCTGGCGATCGGCGAGACGCTCCAACGGATGGAGCGCAGCGTCCAGTGGTGGCTCGGGGACTGGTGGAACTACGGCGAGCGCCGCTACGGCGAGATGGCCTCACAGGCATCGAAGGACGCCGTGCAGGATGCGACGGGGCACACCTACCAGACCGTACGTAATGCCGGCATCGTGGCAGAGAAGTTCGAATCTGCCCGCCGGCGGGCAGATGTCCCGTTCTCCTACCACGAGGCGGTCTCGGCATTGCCACCTGATGAGGCTGACGGGCTGCTCGATGAGGCTGTAGTGGAGGGGTGGAAACGCGCTGAGATCCGCGAGCAAGCGAAGGACCGGAAGCAGGCCATTGCCGTTGAGGCCGCGCTCTCGCAGCCGGCGCCGGCACCCGAGGTGGTCCCGTGGAATGTCCGCGTCGATCAGGCTGACGCCCGGAAGCTACCGCTCACTGATGGTAGTGTCCACCTGACGGTCACCAGTCCTCCCTACGCGCTCGACAAGGCGTACCAGGACGGCGATGTTCCGGTCGAGGACTGGCGAGCGTTCATGTACGCCTGGTACGTCGAAGCGTACCGTGTGACAACTCATCACGGCCGGCTCGCGGTCAACGTCCCATTGGACACTACGCTCGGCGGCTTCCGAGCGACCTACGCGACGGCCGCGCACATGGCGATGGCCGCTGGCTGGACATACCGATCGACCATCGTCTGGTTCGACGACCAACTCGGCAAGTCCACGGCGCGTGGGTCTCTGGATTCTCCCGCCGCCCCGCACATCATTGCCGGTGCAGAGATGATCGCCCTGTTCAGCAAGGGCGAGTGGAAGCGTGAGACACCTGACCTGTCCGCGCCGGAGCGTCAGCGCGGCCCTGTTCTCGGTCATGACGACTGGCTAACCTGGACGAACGGCGTCTGGCGCTTCCCTGGTGAGGCGCAGGCCTGGGAGGGTCACCCGGCGCCGTTCCCATACGAGCTTCCGCGCCGCCTGGT
>JADZEM010000144.1 GCA_020850535.1 Chloroflexota bacterium | reverse complement strand
CTCGTACTCGTCGAGTCCAACCTCGCCTTTCGTCTGCTCGAAACCGGTTTCGATCGTCCAGCGGCGCGAGGCAACCTGGCCAAGCAGGAGCAGTGGCACTTCTGGTGGGGCGTTGGTCAGGTACAGCGTCTCGTCGACCACGAAGACCGCGTCCGGCTCCTCCAGCAAGGGCGCGACATCCTCCTGGAGATACTCGATCACCCGCTCCGCCGACCACGGCGCCTCGCTCAGAAACCGCTCCAGGCCACGTGGCGTCGCTCCGTCCACGTGCTCCGCCAGATTCTCGGCGTTCCGGCGGTCATCCGCACCCACGAACAGGCCACGCAGGTACTGCTCCCCACGCTCCCAGCCACCCCAACTCCCAAACACCGGGCCGTAGCGGCGACTCAGCGCCGCAAATCGATCCGCCAGCTGGTCCAACTCGGCCGAGTCCATCGTCGCACCCCCAGCAACACTCGCTCCTCTCCATTCTACCCGGACGTAAAGCTCGTCGTTGTAGTCCTAAGTCGGCGCCTCAACAATGGAAACGTTTCTACGAGTCCATTGGAGGGGACTATAGATGCGTTCAACCCAAACCGCTTCACCACCTAATTCTATCTTCTCATATCCTTTACGTTGATCTCTTGCAGGATAGTAGAGATCATACGGCAAATCAGCTTGTCTCCAGAATTCCTGGAGGCCATTAAATTCTGATGCGGATAGTGTCAATAAAGCAGGTAGTCCATCATGCTGGTCAAGAATCTCGACTGATCGCTTGTATAGTCGAAGTCCAATTTGGGTTATCCAAGGAGATGTATAGGATATTAGACGCTGAAATATATCCTGAATTAATGCATCTATTTCATCTTGATCAACAGGCAGACTACCTCTTTGAATGAGTGACGTGTCTCCTACAGGCCAAGACTCGTATTCAGTTGATGTCCTGGCAATACATTGGGCCGTTGCTTTGGCGGCATTCAGTGTATCGAAGGTGGGATCATGGAAATAGAGGGATTCAGGTAAGTAATGCGAGCGCCCTCTACCCGGGCGTCGAGATGTGCATCTAGTACCAAAATTGGTGTCGGCACATATGAGATATGTCATGAAGCAACTCCGGCCGGCTCTATTCGGCCAAGGCTATCAGTCTAGCGACCATTAACCAACAGCACCAAGGCCTCAAGTGCAGCTACGACGGCTGTAAGTAGACCTCCCAGCTGGCTCTGTTCCGGATCACCCACCGCAGTAGCAATTTGCGCAGTTAGTGCGAAGGCTGTCCCCCAGGCGCCGGACGATACTAGAAGCCCGGCCGAGAACCGGGGCTGATGAACGCGATCGGCCGCGCCGTGAGCAGGCGGCTGCATGACGATGCACGGGCGACTCTGAGGCCGCCGAGGGCCTCGCCGGGCCATCTGGGATCCAGCGGGGGGTGCAGGACGACCAGGAGCAGGCCCAGGAGCGCGGCAAACAGCCCGATGGCAGCCGAATCGTGGTCGGAGAGCAGGTCGGTCATGGCCAGGTAGGTCAGCTTGGCCACGGCGGCGGCCATCAGGAGCTGGAAGCGGATCTTAGGCGTGCCGACCTCTCGGGCCTGGCGGATGCCCAACTGGACCAGGCGGGCGATGCGGTGCTCGACCCTCTGGCGTCGGCGTCGATACTCGGCGAAGGCCGGGCTGGCCTGGAAGGCGCGGGCAGCCTGGAGCAGTCGCTCCTGGGGATGCACGGTGACGGTGCGCCCGCCAACGGCACGGACGCACTGGGTGCGCAGCGGGCAGGCCGCACAGACCGCCACGTCGAAGCGGAACGGCCCGCCGCCGGTCGGACTCGGGCGGAAGTCCTGGGTGGTCTGCCCAGCCGGACAGGTCGCGCTGGTGGCGTCGAGGTCGAGCGTGAAGGCCGTCTGCGGGAAGCAGCCCTGATTGGACGGGCTCGGCACTTTCGCGACGAGCGTTCGGCCCGCGTCAGCGAACGCCTGGCGGGTTTCGCCGCTGCCGTAGGCGCAGTCGCCCAGCGTCTCGTCGACCGCGCAGCCGGTGGTCGCCTCGGTCTGCTCGACCAGCTCGAGCGCACCCTCGGCATCGGGCGCGTTCCCCGCCAGCACCGTCACCGCCGTGATCAAGGGCTCGTCCGTGTCGACCACCACCGCCGCCTTGTGCCCGTCGAACCGCTTGCTGGCACTCTTCCGCCCGTGCCGCATCTCCGGGTCGTGCACTGACAGCAGCCGATCCGTCGCCACCCCTTGCTTGATGGCTGGCCCGTCCTCCCGACGCTCGACGTCCTGGACCAGCACCCGACTCAGCAGCCCGGCCGCCGCCACCAGCGCCGCCGCCACCAGCGCCGCCGCCACCAGCGCCGCCTCGGCCGCGCCCCCTGCCTCCAGGTCAGTCCGCACCACCCGCGCCTGCTCCAGCAGACGGTCGGCGTCGGCGACGATCTCCCCCAGGAACCGCCGCCGCTGCTCGGCGTCGCTCCAGTCGATCTCGGCCGTCCCCTTCAGGCTGGTCGGCCCCACGTACCGCCCGTACCCGTGCGCCTCGGCCCACACCGCCAGCGGCTGCCCCGCCAGCGGCTCTCCCGCCAGCTTCGCCAGCTCCCGCGCGAGCTGCACGATCCCGTCCCCGAGCAGGTTGTAGGTGTCCTTCACCGCCCCGCGCCCGAGGATGTTGGTCGTGTCCAGCGCCACCTTCAACTTCCGCTGTTCGCCACTCTGGGTTCGGAGCTTCCCGCGCCGCTTCGCCAGCTCCAGG